>DAIOUP010000193.1:0-5000 GCA_036759465.1 Bacteroidales bacterium | reverse complement strand
CAGAACTCGAAGCAGGCTAACCATCTTGCAAAACCAATGAAAAAGCGATCGAAAAGCATTCTCTACCTGACTCTTCTGACTTTAATTGCGGGAGTGGCATTTTTCTCTACTTCATGCGGTTTTTACTTCCGCACGAGGCTTTTTGAGGAACATGATGTTGTAAAAAACACTCTGCGTTTCCGACAGGAATACAACTTCAACGAAGTAAAGGAGAGGCGCACACCATTTCTTGGACTCCAGAAAACAATGTTGAAGGAGGTGGCCCCCGACGGCAAGGTAATCCTTAGAGTTTATGATCGACTTAGTCTCAGCCTTGGCAGTTTCAAGCCGGAGCGCACTGTTTACCTGATCATCGACGGTAAGGTTTATCCTTTCGAAGGTCTTGATCCAGAGCACGATATCTCCACCCAGATCTCCGAAGACCGAAAAGACGTGCTCACTGCCGACTCCACGAGGGTTTCTGTGGTAACGGGCTACTCTACTACGCAAAGTCGTCTTATTCGTTATAAGTATAATATAACTCACGAGGTGATGGATAATATGATGAATGCCAAAGAGATAGCATTTAGGTATTATGCCGGACCTGACATGATGACGGTTCAGGTTGGACCAAAAAACCTGAAGAACATCAGGAAACTATTAAACGCACGATAGCTATGAGCAGAAAGAGATTGCTCGAAAACATAAAGGCAAAGCAGTCGTTTCTCTGTGTAGGTCTCGACACCGATTGGTCGCGAATTCCGCAGCATCTTCGCAATGAGCCTGATGCCATCTTTTCTTTCAACAAGGCCATCATCGACGCCACGGCACCTTATGCAATAGCTTTCAAGCCCAATACCGCTTTTTACGAAGCCGAAGGCATCGAAGGCTGGTCAAGTCTGCAAAAAACGACACGTTACATCATGCAGCAATATCCTGACATACTGCTCATTGCCGATGCCAAACGCGGCGATATCGGCAATACCTCAGCCAGCTACGCACGGGCATTTTTTGATGTTATGGGTGCCGATGCCATCACCGTTGCGCCTTATATGGGCTTTGATTCGGTGAGCCCGTTTCTTGATTATAAAGACAAATGGACCATCCTGCTTGCTGCAACCTCGAATGCCGGCTCGGCCGATTTCCAACATCACACTAATGCAGCCGGACAAAAGTTCTATGAACTTGTCGTGCGCAAGGCCTGTGATTGGGCTGGTCCTGATCAACTCATGTTTGTGGTGGGGGCCACAATGCCCGCTGAGCTTGCTGCATTGCGAAAGCTTGCTCCCGATTATTTTTTCCTCGTTCCGGGAGTAGGAGCACAAGGAGGTAGCCTTACCGAAGTGGCTGACAATGCAATGAACGAAAGTTGCGGAGTTATTGTTAATGCTTCCAGGTCAATCATTTATGCATCTGATGGCGATGATTTTGACTTTGCAGCCGCAGCTGAGGCACTAAAGCTACAGCAGGAGATGGCCGCTTTGCTAAACAAATACGGCATAATATGATACTTGCACTGGTTTGATGGAGATCTATACTAAAGATTCAGATTATGTTAAATTAAAAAGCCGCCCTGCAGATGAGCGGCTTTTTCTTTTTACAATGCTATGGTTAAATACCTTCCAGGATGGTAGTCCAGCCAAATTTGTCTTCAATTTCTCCGTACTGTATCGCCCTGAGGGTATTGTAAAGCTTTGTTGACCATACACCGGCAGTTTCGCCGTAGTAGTATTCTTTTTTCAGCTCGCGATCGAAAATCGATTTGAAGGGGCTGATGATGGCGGCCGTGCCGCAGGCTCCGGCTTCTTCGAAAGTTTCAAGCTCTTCTACCGGAACGGGTCGTCTTTCCACTTTCAGACCAAGATCGGCAGCAATCACTTCGATGCTTTTATTGGTAACCGAAGGCAAAATGGTGCACGATTTCGGCGTGATATAGGACATTTCCCTGATGCCGAAGAAGTTGGCCGGCCCTGCTTCGTCAATATATTTCTTCTCTTTGGCATCGAGAAACAGCACCGATGCATAACCTTCGGCATGAGCGCGCTCGGCAGCACGAAGGCTTGCGGCATAGTTTCCGCCAACTTTGATATGTCCGGTGCCAAGGGGTGCCGCCCGGTCGTAGTCGCGCACTAGTTGAACTTTGACCGGGTTAAAACCTTCCTTGAAATATGGACCTACCGGTGTTACAAACACCACCAGCATGTATTCTTTGGCGGGCTTGACGCCAACCTGTGCGCCAGACCCGAATAGTAAAGGCCTGATATAGAGCGAGGAACCGGTGCCATAGGGCGGGATAAATCTGGCGTTCATCCGTACAGCTTTATCGATGGCTTCGAAAAACAGTTCTTCCGGTGGTATGGCCATCATGATGCCGCTGGCCGACATGCGCATACGTCTCGCGTTTTCCTGCCAGCGGAAGAGCCTTACCTTACCATCGGCGCCACGGTATGCTTTTAGTCCTTCGAAGGCTTCCTGTCCGTAATGCAGCCCTGTAGCCGCCATGTGGATGCTGATGTATTCGCTGTCCGTTACTTCCAGCTCGCCCCACCGACCATCCCGATAGGTGCACCTCACATTGTAATCGGTGCGGAAATAGCCAAAAGGCAGGCTGCCCCAGTTAATGTCTTCTATCGTATCCATAAAGGGAGTATTTGTTTTCATGTAGCTAATTTAGGGAGAAAATTATTGCCCTTATGTTTAATTGTGAATAAATGAACAATGAAAAAGTTAATGGTCAGCCTGCACAAACTTTACCGCAAAAAGCCGAAACTGCTTCAAATAATTCCGAAAATCCATGCCGATAGTACGGCGAAAATCAGCGAGGGAAGAAGATTCAATACGCTGATTTTGGTAATCTGAAGGATGTTGAAGCCTAAACCAAGAAGTATTATACCTCCTGTTGCCGTGAGTGTGCTGATCATCAATGCAGGCATGGATGCGCCAAACCAGGCTGCCAGAAGGGTCAGCCCTGCCTGATACAGGAAAAGCGGTACAACAGAAAACATTACGCCTACGCCAAGCCCCGAGGCCAAAGCAATGGCACTGATGCCATCCATCAGCGATTTTACGTAATAGAGCGACCGGTTGCCGCTAATGCCTTCTTCCACGGCGCCAAGAATGGTCATCGAGCCCATGCAGAAAAGTAAAAATGCCGTAAGAAGACCCTGATTGAAACGACTTCCGCCCGAACCGGTTTTCTGACCAATGCGATTTGCCAGACTTTCGAAGAAGCTTTCAAGCCGGAGTAGTTCGCCGCTCAGAGCACCCAGAATCAGGCTGAGGACAACCAAAATCCACTCTTCGGCCCTCAGGGCCATCATCATGCCCAGTGCCAGCGTAAACAGTCCTATTGCCTGAAAAAGGGAAGTTACAAAACGCTGGGGGAGTCGGGCGTGCAGCAACAAACCGGCTAGACCACCAAGCAAGACCGCAAGCACATTAACAATAGTTCCAAGAATAATCATCGTTGTGTCTGATTTTCAATCTGTCTTTTCCAATAGTTCCTCGAGATAGTGCTTTTGCACGCCAAATTGTGCTTTCAGGGCGGATATCTTTTGTTCGATCTGATCGATATCAGGTTCTTTTGGGGCTTTTATTCCTGTCAACAAAAGGTTCTTTGGGGTATGGCCCATATCGATGAATTCCTGGATGTGCGACTTGTAGCCGTATTTTTCCATAATAAGCGCTCTGAGCGTATCGGTAAGAATTTCTGCCTGACGTTCCCAAAGAATTCCGTAGTTGAGCATAGGCATGGTGCCGGGTGGCAACATGGCATTGCGTAGCTGTTTGTGACAGCAGGGGGCACAAACAATGAGCCGGGCACCGGCCCTGATGCCTGATGCAATGGCATCGTCGGTAGCTGTGTCGCAGGCGTGCAGCGCAATAAGGACGTCGGTGCCGGAAGCATCATAGCTGCCTATCTCGCCCTTAACGAAACTAAGACTCTCAAAACCAGCGCCTTTTGCAATATGATTTGTCAGATCCACCAACTCATCCCTTTGTTCAACGCCAGTAACCAGCAACTGGCCCTCATAGGCCGATTTGAGGTATTCGTAAAGCGCAAAGGTCAGATAACCCTTGCCTGCCCCCATATCGGCTATATGCAACGTACCGTGTTTTAGCAAAGGTTCAAGCATGGGTTGCAAAATAGCGATATATTGATGTATCTGCTTGAATTTGAACTGCATCGATGGAAGAACATTGCCTTGGGCATCGGTTAGACCAAGCTTGTGCCAATGAAATCCAGAAGGGTCGATGAGGCGTTTTTTACTTTTATCGTGACTAAGGTTTGTTGACGCTTCTTCTTTCAATGGCTTGCGCAAAATTTTTTGGCTGCCTTTCAGGTTGGTGAGCAGGTGCAAGTGTTCTTTTGCTGTGAAGAGGTTTGCTTCAAGAAAATGATTGTCGAAGTATGCTTTAACAATGGCAAGCGCGTCCTCAGGCGTAAAGTTTTTAACGATTTCGCGTCTTTCGTAATGCTCTGTGAATTGGAGCATTAAAGCTCCCTTGATGCTAACGGGACGTAGGCTCAGGCGTCGCAGCTCGTTTTGCTTTTTTCGCGGTTTACTTAAAATGAGTTTGACAAGCAGCGATTCGTTCACTGCCTTATTCAAGGCCTCCCAAAGTTCGTTGGTTTCGCTTTTGTTTTCCATGTATTCGATTGCAACCGCTGCTAAATTATCTTTTTTTAGCTCAGCAATGGCCTTGACAAATTGTCAGTGTGCGTGGCTGGCACAAACTTTGAGTCTGGCTGCCAAACCATAATAATCTGAAAGATGCACAAAGGAACCATTGACGTCAGGACAGAGAACATTTTCCCCATCATCAAAAAATTTCTTTACTCCGACCACGAAATATTTCTTCGAGAGCTGGTTAGCAATGCCGTAGATGCTACGCAGAAGCTCAAAACCCTGTCATCAGCCGGCGAGGTTAAAGGCGAACTTGGCGATCTGACCATTCAGGTTGAGGTCAACAAGAAGAAAAAGACCATCACCATTCGCGACCGGGGCATAGGTATGACA
>DAIOUP010000192.1:0-5019 GCA_036759465.1 Bacteroidales bacterium | reverse complement strand
ACACTCACCAATACCTCAGATGAAACATCGCAGCTGGCCGTGCAGGGTCCGCTGGCGCTCAAGGCCATGCAGCAACTCACCGAGACGCCGATTGAAGATATGGAGTACTACACTTTCAAGGTGTTGCGTTTTGCTGGCGTTGAAAATGTCCTGCTGAGCACAACGGGCTACACCGGAGCGGGGGGCTGTGAAATATATTTTGAAAACAAAGACGCCGAAGCCATCTACGATGCCGTGCTAAAAGCCGGAGAACCCTACGGAATCAAACCCATAGGCCTGGCTGCACGCGACACCCTGCGCCTCGAAATGGGCTTCTGCCTCTACGGAAACGACATCGACGATACTACCTCTCCCATTGAGGCAGGCCTGGGATGGATTACAAAATTCACCGATGGCAACCCCTTCATTGACCGCGAAATGATGGCGGCTCAGAAAGCAAACGGCGTGAAGCGCCAACTGCGTGGCTTTGTGATGGAGAAAGGTATTCCGCGCCAGCACTACGAAATTTGCACCGAGGAGGGTAAAAAAATCGGTGAAGTAACCTCAGGAACCATGTCGCCAATGCTCAAAAAAGGCATCGGAATGGGATATATCGAAACTGCTCACACCAAACCCGGCAACACAGTTTACATCAATATCCGTGAGAAACTGATGCCTGCCATAATCGAGAAATTGCCTTTCTACAAAGGGTGATTCTTGACGCTGCCTGACTAAACAACCGCGAAATGCCATGTGCGATGCATTTCCGCTTATAGCTTACGATGTTGGTTAGGTCATAACTGGTGTTGGAGGGTCTAAACCTTTTACAACACCTAAATTTTTAATGTCCTTATAATCGTCACTACAGTTTCAGCAAAAACCGGTAAGGCAGAAGGGCATCCTCACCCGCATAATCGATGCCGATCCGCGGCGTTGTTGTAATGGCCTCAGCAGCGGGAAAATAATGTCTGGCAATGCCAATGATGTTGCCGTCGAGAGGGAATTTGTTATGCAGATGATTGATTCCTAATGCGATCGTGAGTTTTCCAGGACCGTCGGTCAACCCTTTGAGGACGTTTCGTTTGCGCCTTCGCATCATGGTTTCAGTTCCATTGATTGGGGAAATGGCTCTTATAAGAACGGCATTGGGCATGTCTTCGGGACCAGTAACAACATTAAACAGGTGGTACATACCGTAACACAGGTAAACATAAGCAAGGCCGCCTGCACAGAACATGGTCTCTGTTCGTGCGGTGCGACGGCCACTATAGGCATGTGAGGCCTTATCGTTGATGCCGGCGTAGGCTTCCGTTTCGGTGATGATACCCGAAGTGAGTTCACCGTCAACAGTCGTAAACAAAACGCAGCCAAGCAGTTCCCTTGCCTGATTCACCACATCTTCCCTCAGGAAGAAGGTCTTGTCCAACAATTCAACCATCTTCATAGTGCTAGCGCAGCTCTGGTTTTCCGGAGGGAATGAGCAGGGTTGCAGCCAAAGCCACAGCAAGCGTAAAGGCGAAATTCACCAGACGTGCCGTGATCAGCGCATCCATACCCGTGCTGATCCACACAATTGTAAAGCTGAGACCGGCAATGATGGTAATCAGGGCAGCCTTGCCGTGAAAGCGCTTCCAGAACAGCGTCAGCACAACCACAACCGAAAAGGTTGCGCCAATGCCGGCCCATACATAACTTACCACAGTAAAAATGAGTTTCGACTGTATCGAGTAGGCCAGCAGCAAGGCAACCACTGCAAGTGTTAATGTTGTTATACGGTTGATTAACAGTCCATTGCGTAGCTTGATGTTTCGCTTCTCCAATGCTGGTTTGAGAATATTTTCGGAAAATTCGGTGGCACTGAGCACCAGCAGCGAATCGGCAGTTGAGATCATGGCCGCCACTGCTCCGGTAATTAGAACAGCAGCAATGGCCGGCGGAAAGATCTTCAGCATAACTGCCGGCATCACCATCTCCCTGTCCTGTAAAGTTTCCGGTCCAAAGATGGCCAATCCGATCCAACCGAGGAGCAAAGCTCCTATGTAGGCGATCACTGTCCAGGTTATGCCGATATTTCTGGCCCTGATGGCCTGCCTTCGGTCGGATATTGCCATAAAACGTGTGCTAAGCTGGGGTTGCCCGCCCAGATAACCAAAAAACCAGCTGAACCCGCCCATGATCACCAAACCTGCAGCAAATCCGTTAAGGCCTCCGTAAGCGAAGTGTACTGCGGACCGGCCAGATGCAGGGCCTCTGACACACCGCTGGCAAAGGTTTCCGGATGGTTGGCCAGATAGATGAAGCCCACCATGGGACCGGCAACTAAAGCCACAATCATCACTATTGCCTGAATTACATCGGTATAAACAACGCTTCTGAACCCACCGTAAATGGTGTAAGGAACAATGATTGAGGCGGTTATGAGCATTCCCCAGCGGGCTTCGAGGCCAAACATGGTAAACAAGGTCTTGCCCCCGCCGAGAAACTGTGCGCCAACGTAGAAGAAAAAGAAAAAGACGATGGCTATTGCAGATACCAGCCGGATGTAGGGCCCCATCGAATGGAAGCGACCGGCCACAAATTCCGAGTAGGTGATTGATCCGCTTTTGTCAGCAGCATCGCGCAATCGCCAGGCCAGCAGCCACCATGCGGTGATGATGCCGGTTACGCAACCTATCGCCGTCCAGATTTCGGCGAGCCCCAGAGCATAAGCGGCTCCCGGCAAGCCAAGCAATGCCCAACTGCTTTCGCCCGTGGCCCGCTCCGACAAGGCCGCAACCCAGCCCGGCAGTCTTCGGCCTGCAATAGCGTAGTCGCCGGAGGTTTTTACTTTTCTTCCCTGCCATATACCCCATGCGATCAAAACGAGGAGGTAAGTGACCATAACCGCAATGAGTTGCGCCTGATTTTCCATATGTCGCTTTGTCAGTGTTTGTGCCCCACTAAAGTAGAAAATTAGGCTTCCCGATGCAAATTGTCAGCGCTTAGACCACGGCAGATATTTTGCAGTGATTGAATCAAACTCACTCGGCATGATTAAACCTGACATTGAAATCGAAGATCTTGTGCGCGATTATCCATTTTCGGTTCGCTATCTGATGGAGCATGGAATTAAATGCATAGCCTGCGGCGAACCTGTTTGGGGAACATTGGCCGAAGCGGCTAAGGAAAAAGGATATGGCGACGACGATATCCTTCGTTTTGTTCACGAAATGAATGAGATGGCTGTAAAGGGGTCTGATACTGACCAGGACAGAATGCTTCCAAAAATAGATGCCGGTAAGCTGGGACTTTAACAATCAGGGGGCCAGCCGCACGCGCTGCCATTTGCTATCAGAAACAAGTTCGTATAACACCCGGTCGTGCAACCGATCTGGCCTTCCCTGCCAGAACTCTACTTTGTCGGGAATAAGCTTGTAACCGCCCCAATAATCAGGCATTTGCAATGGCCTTCCCGATTGTAAAAATTGAGCCGCAGCATTCTCCAATTCTTCTCTCGAGCCAACCGGCTGACTCTGAGGGGATATGATGGCACTGAGCCGGCTACGCTCAGGGCGACTATTAAAGTATTCTTCCGAGGTTTCACGCGAAACGCGAACTACTTTTCCCTCAATCCTTACCTGCCTTTCCAGCTCGGGCCAGTAGAATAGCATGGCAGCGAAAGGGTTGTTTTTCAGCTCTTTGCCTTTGCGGCTTTCATAATTGGTATAAAAAACAAAGCCTCCTTCGCTGATTTCCTTGAGCAATACCACCCTGGCAGACGGACGCGAGCCGCTGAGCGTGGCAAGCACCACGGCATTGGCTTCATGGGCATGGGCGGCAACGGCAGCGTCGAACCAAAGGCTAAAAAGTGAAAACGGATCTTCGGGCATGATTCGTTCGTCCAATCCATCGCGCTGGTATTGCTTGCGCATATTGTGCAACTTCATAATTCTTCTTTTTGCGGTGTGCAAAAATACTTAACTTGGTTGCCTTTAACACATCCAATGAAATTCAGGCTTTTTGTAAGGAAAAATGTGCTGGTACCCACGGCTGCAGGGTGGTTGCTAATTCTTGCACTCTTCGTGGCTTTTTTCTGGTTTACGCTTCAAAGCATTTATCCATTCCTGTCGCGCAATAAAAAACCAGTTTCGGACCTGCTCGTTGTTGAGGGATGGCTCCCCGACAACGGATTGCGTGAAGCCATTGATTATTACCGCGCCAATGGTTATAAAAGAATGATTATCACTGGAATTCCCATCACGCAGTGGACCTACACTTCACCGCATACCAATATGGCTGATGCTTCGGCCGAAACCATGCATCGCATGCTTTTCCGCGATACCATTTACACCGTAAGCATTCCGTCAAGCATTTACCGCGACCGCACCTATGCAACCGCGGTTGCACTCAAAATGCGTTTTGAAGAATGGGGTCTTCCTTCCAACCAGCCATTCGATCTTTACAGTATGGGAGCGCATGCCCGTCGCTCCTACAATATGTTTCGCAAGGCTTTTCCAGATACCCCGATCGGATTGCTCGTAGCCACCGACATGAGCTTTGATCCCGAAACCTGGTACAAAACCAGCAGGGGTTTTCGTACAGTATTCTCCGAATGGATAAGTTATTGGTACACAACACTTGCGTTTTTCCCAAACGAAGCTGAGTTTCGGCAGCGGATTATCCTGGGCAGGTATGCCGATGAAATCATAACGCATCGCCTGAAAAAGGATAACGACCTGGCCAACCCGGAAAAATCGCCCCTTAAGGCTGAGCAGATTCCACTGTTTGAAGGCCTGGCTTACTACTACCCCGATATTGCCTTTCGGGTAAGCGCCCGATTCGAGATTGATACCACCGGGCAGCCATTTCGTATGCCTACAACTACAAGCCGACTTCCGCAGTACAGGAAATATGGCCGGATCATCTTCAACATTGGCGACACATCCCTTGTGCTCACCGCTTTTCAAAACCTTGATTATCTGGCTGAAAATCCAGGCTACAACAAACTGTTTATTCCGTTTAAAGATTATACCAACGGAGAAGAGACCTATGGTGGAGGCC
>DAIOUP010000191.1:0-5032 GCA_036759465.1 Bacteroidales bacterium | reverse complement strand
TTTCTACCTTTGTGCCGATAATTATCAGATATGAAAAACATAATCATTGCAGCTTTTCTGATCCTTGCAACAAGCTCTTTCGTAAGCGCACAGATCAACCCCGAAGCCTCCTACAATTACTCGGGAATTTATACCTACCTTCCCTCAGTTGGCAACAAATTCTACATTATGGACGTCTCGCTGAGCCAATGCCGTATCTATAATGCCGACCACAGCCTTTGGAAAACGATCAACCTATCAGTGCCGGCCAACAACTGGCTTTACGACATCAAATTCGTCAGCGAAGGCCTTTTCACAACCGATAATGGGCTTTGTCTGGCCTATATTTATTATAGTTACAACGATGTAGGCCAATACTACACCTACACCGCCAAAGTGGTGCGCGAAAACGGAACGCAGCTGCTCAGCATTCCAAACTGCCAGTATCTCATTGTGCATAAATTAGCCAACGGAAGTAGCAAGCTGTTGGCCTACGTTTACGATTATTCTGTTTTTCCGGTGCAGGTTCAAACCAAGGTATACAGCTTACCCGGCTCCCTCGTTACAAACCAGTTTCCAAATACTGCCGAAATACCGCTGCAGCAGGCTTTTCCTAATCCGGCCGGGCATAGCCTAACCCTGCCCTGGGTATTACCTGAAAATATCAGCAAAGCCAATCTGCACATTCAGGATGCCGCCGGACGAGCACTACGCAAGCTCGAGCTCAATGGCAGCAACGGACAATCACAAATCGATGTATCGGGCTGGCCGGCCGGACAATACCTTTATTTCATCGAAAGCGGAAATTTCCGCACAGCGGGCGGAAAGTTTACTGTGGCTAAGCCCTGAGCGACAATTCCTCGAGGCTGGCTTTATTTAAAATCCGTATATGTTTGGTGTCGAGAGCGATGATGCCCTCACTCTCGAGTTCTTTGAGGATGCGGGTTACACTTTCCTTAGTCATGTTCGACATTTCGCCAAGCTCCTGACGGCTTACTGGTAATACAAAACGATCGGAACGGAACAGCTTGTCGGAGAAAAACAGCAATACATCGGCCAGGCGACCATGCATCTGCTTTTGTGTGAGGCTAACGAGACGTTCAAAGTTGTTTAGGCTATTTGCATTGCAATGCCTGATGAGTCCTTCCGCAAAGTCGGCGTTGGTCCGAATTACCTGACGCAGATTATCGATAGGTATAAAACAAGCCGTACTATCCGAAAGCGCAGCCACCGAATAGTGATATTTGGAATCGGTGAACAGGCCTGGCCCACCAAAAAGCCTCCACTCCTGCAAGATATCAAGCAAGATGTTCTTATTGTCGAATCCCTCGAGATACAATTTTGCCATTCCACTGGTGAGCGAAATCAAATGGGTTGCATGAGTACCTTGCTTAACAATGGTTTCGCCTTTGTTGAACCGCAATTCGAAGCGGCCCATATTCATAATGATCAGCTCTTCACTGCTAAGTAATTGAAAAAGCGGAGCCTTGTTATTACACTTCACGCAATCGGTGCAGGACTCTGATTTACGTTTCAGCATCTATAAAGCGGGCTATATCTTTTTTATCTTGATATGAATCACAAAAATAATTGATTTGAATAGAAAATCAAGTATTTAATAACCCTGTTTCCTGATTAATAGACACCTCTTACGGGCCGACAATAAACGTCAGCGCCGATCTTTTTCGGCCATCATCCAGCACAAGGTGATAGAGGCCAGGTGAAATCCCCACTTTGCTTATGCTAAATATTTCGTCAACTGCTTTGTGTGGACCACTGTAACAAATACGACCATCCGCACTGCTGATGAGAATGTTGGCATTGGTAAAACCGGGAGCTTCGATACGAAAGTCTCCGCCATTTGCAGGATTAGGAAAAATTCGTGGCCTGTCAGGCATCGTTTTGTTTAGGCCAACAGTGCCTCCGTCGAGACTGAATTGGCTTACAAAATTCCATATCTCAGCACTGGCACTGATGTCCATGTTTACATTACCAATACCCATAATGCCATTAAAACCCGGCCAGGTGTGGCCACCATTGATCACCTTGTGATGGCGCACCATGGTACCTTGCGCACAGGGTGCCCAGCTCATCTGCTGCACCGTTGAGCCTTCCTGAACCAGATCGGGAAGGTCGATCACCTCGGGCTCGGCCGGGCATTGATTGAAAGAAGTCCAGTAGGCCATGCCTTCCATCACGGTTTTGAAGCCTGAGCTTCCGTTGTAGCCGACAAGCAGGTCGTTGGTGCCGTGGATATGCAGCACCGGAACGGGCCGCTGCGGGGCGCAGCTGTTAAAGGTGTTCACCGTCATGGTGCCGGCCACCGATGCGATGGCGGCAATGCGGCCTGAGGCCTCGCAAGCAAGCCGATAGCTCATAAAGCCTCCATTGGAAAAACCGCAGGCATACACCCGCTGCTGGTTCACCCCATACCATTGGTCGAGCGTGTCGATCAGCGCCAGCAAAAAACCTACATCGTCGGCCCCTGAGCTGCCGCTTTGGCCCACATTCCAGCTGGTGTTGATGCCGTTGGGATAAGCCACCATGAAGTTATGCTGTGTGGCAAGGTTGTTAAACTGGCTGTAATTCATCATCTGCGGCCCTGTTTGCGTAAAACCGTGCAGCGAGAGCAAAAGGGGCAGCTTGGCACCTGTCGGCGCAGCGGCAGGCCTGAAAACGGTGAACGTACGACTGATGCCGTTGTGCTGAAAACTGTGTGCCGTTTGGGCGTTTAGCGTCTGGGCATACAGCAATAAAATGGCCGTAAAAAGGCGCAGGTAGTTTTTCATTTTGACGAAACGGTTGAAATTATCGGATAAACAGTCACCCAAAAGATTTGTTTGTGCGTTACCACATTTCAAAGATAAGTCTGAGGTTGCTGTTATGAGCGGTTTTGTATCTTCGTTCCCGCTTATGAAACCGATTCGATACATTATTATCACGGCATTTATATCGATGGCCACGCTTGCCATGGCCAAGTTACCGCCTTTGAGGCTAATGCCGGGAGCTGGCTTATCGCAGCCCGTTTTCGATTATGCCTCGCCAAGCCTGAGCAAAGGCTGTTTCACCCAAAGTGGTTTGCAGCTCGAGGCCGTGGCCTCGGTCAATATTTTCAAACAGTGGTGGTGGGATTCACGTTTTGTGGCCCAGATGCACCCGGTGGATGTGGGAAGACTAGGGTACGAAAGGGTGGTGGCCGATCCTTTTCTGGTGGACACTTACATACGCAGCGAGCCTTACCGTCACTTGGGCTTGCTTACCGGGCCGGGCTTTGAGCTCAACCGTGGCCAATGGTGGTTTGCCCGGGCATCGCTTATGGCCGGCCTAATGCAATCGAAAACGCCACATCAGCTGCACAAGCCCACCTATTTTATGACAGGGCCGGAATTTTTCGAAATATCCTCGGCCATTGACTACGCTGTGGCCTACGGCGGTGAACTTTCTGCCGGATGGAAATTAACTCCATGCTATCACCTTCGCCTCTCCGCTTCTTTTCTTCATACCGAGATGGACTTTCGCTTCCTTACGTCCGGTGGAATTCGTACCGACAATCGCCGTATAAGTACGATGAATCTTACAGCCGGAGTAGTGTTTCTGATCCCCCCACACTGAACTACTATGTCCGCCATCAAAATAAATCGGTCTGTTTTGTGTTTATAATGAGCATAATTCACCGAAAAAGCCTCAAAATCAATCCCCGATGCGTAAGCTTCTACTCCTGACATCCATATTTCACGTCATATTTTCTGCCAAAAGCCCTGCACAGTCCGTGGGCATTGGTCAATGGCGTACTCACCTGCCTTATCAGCATGTTATCGATGTGGAACTGGCCGACAACAAAGTGTATGCGGCCACACCCAACGACCTTTTTGTATACGACCGCACCGACAATAGCCTGCGCATCCTCAATAAGGTCAACGGCCTCAACGATATGGGCGTGAAAGCCATCCGCTACAGCCCCGAATTCAAAACGCTGGTGGTTGCCTATACCAACGCCAACATCGACCTGATTAAAACCGACGGTATTGTCAACCTCAACGACATTAAAATCAAGGATTTACTTGGCAACAAAACCATCAACAGCATCCGATATTCCGGCAAGTATGCCTGGTTGGCCTGCGGTTTTGGCATTGTGGTGATCGATGTGGATCGCAAGGAAGTGTTCGACACCTATCTCATCGGCCCTCAGGGCAGTTTTATCAATGTTTTTGATATAGAATTTTATAACAACACGGTGTTTGCGGCCACTGAAAGCGGAGTTTATTACGCCCCGCTCAACAGCCCCAACCTGGCCGACTTCAACCAGTGGACCAGAGACAACCGGTTGCGTCATCCCACACAGCGATATAACCAGATTGAGGCCTTTTCCGGCAAGCTATATCTGAACCTCACACGCAGCCTCTTCGATGCCGACACCATGTTTGTGTTCGACGGACAAACGTGGAACTACTTCGACCGCTCCAACAACAGCCTGCATCCTCAAATGCGCGCCTCAGGCGACCGCTTTTTGCTGGTAAACAACTACAATGTGTTTGTTTACGACCAGCAAATGAATATGATACAGTCAATATATGCGCCACAGCAACTCTCCATCGAACCCAAGGCGGCCGTGGCCGATGCTCAGGGCAACATCTGGGTTGGCGACCGGCGCAACGGACTGCTGCGCACTTTCAACAACGGTTTTTCGGCCGAGATATTCCGGCCCAACGGCCCCGGGACAACCAGTGTTTATGAGCTCAAAGCCCGCGGAAAACAGGTTTGGGTGGCTTCGGGTGGTCGCCGCAACGACTGGGGTAAAATGTATATGCTCGATGGAGTGTTTGCCTACGACGGCAGCCAATGGCGCACCTACAACTTCACCAACACGAGCGGCTTCGACAGTATTTCCGACTTTGTAAGTGTGGCCATTAACCCCAAAAATCCGGCCAAAGCCTACATAGGCACATGGCAGGAAGGCGTGATTGAGTTTACCAACTTCGAAAAGTCGGACATCTTTTCGGTGCACAACAGCAGTCTTCGTCCCTGGCTGGCCGACCCTACACTGATCAATGTT
>DAIOUP010000190.1:0-5056 GCA_036759465.1 Bacteroidales bacterium | reverse complement strand
AATGTTAACATATAGTTTCGTTTGTATGTTTTCATTGTGAAGCCAAGCGGCAATTTTGCTTCAATTCTTTAAAAAATCTTGCACATTTGCTTAAGATTGACTTAATTCGTGCCGGGAAAAGTCTAAGAAAAAAATAAGCATGAAAGATTCCTTGATTAAGTTTCACTAAACAATTCACTAACCAAAATTCATCAGTATGAGAAAAATTACCTTGTTGCTCGCCTGCATCTTTTTTTCCATGCAGGTTGTGCTCGCTCAACGGATCATCACCGGTACGGTGACGAGCGCTGACGATGGTAGTGGGATTCCGGGCGTAACGGTTGTCGTAAAAGGCACCACCATCGGAACAACTACCAACCTCGACGGTAAGTATCAGCTTGATGTACCGGCAACTGCCCGTACCTTGGTTTTCTCCTTTGTGGGATTGAAGACTCAGGAAGTGGAAATTGCTGGCCGCACGCTGGTCAACGTTACCATGCAGTCCGACGTGAAAGCGTTGGAAGAAATTGTTGTTGTAGGTTATGGTGTTCAGACTCGTCGCGACGTTTCTGGCTCTGTTTCGAAAGTTAAGGGCGAAAACCTGCGCACCATTCCTGTCCAAACTTTCGACATGGCTCTTCAGGGAAAAGCTGCCGGTGTAACCGTAACAGTTCCCAACGCCGTTCTTGGTAACCCGCCGGTTATCAGGGTACGTGGCGTGAACTCGATTTCGGGAAGCTCGAGCCCGCTTTATGTTATTGACGGAGTTCCTGTATTTACTGGCGACTTCGGCCGCAACGCAACTCCGGTTAACCCTTTGGCTGACATCAATCCCGCCGACATCGAAAGTATCGAAGTTTTGAAGGATGCTTCGGCCACTGCTATCTACGGTTCTCGCGCTGCTAATGGTGTTGTTCTTGTTACCACCCGTCGTGGTCAGCAGGGCAAGGTAACCGTTACTTATGATGCTTCGATGGGCTGGAATTCACCTTATCGACTCTATGACCTGATGGATGCCTATCAGTTCGTTGAAACCAAGAACAAAGCCCGTGAAAACATGGGCCTTGCTCCTGCGTACCAACTCGATACCATCGATGGCAAAATCGTCAACACCAACTGGAACGACATCGTTTATCGTACTGGTTTCCAGCATAGCCACAACCTTTCGGTTTCAGGTGCCAGTCCTAATACCACTTATAATTTCTCGGCCGGCTACGCCAATACAGATGGTATTATCCGCACGAACTCCTTGGAGCGCCGTACGTTCCGCTTCAACATCGACCACAAGATCACCAAAGCCTTCAGTGTAGGGGGTAGCGCTGGTTACACCAACACCTTTGCCAACGCACCACAGACTGGTTCAATCGCTGGTGCTAATTTTGCAACAGCCGGTGCCGGTCGTCTGGCTTTTGTGACTTCTCCTATCGTGCCCAGCATGTTGCCAAACGGCGATTATAATATAGATTATCCCAACAACCGTATCGGTTTGCGTAAGAATACCCAACCTGTTGGGTTCTTCCACCCGCAATTCTTGTTCGACAAGAACTATAACAACGCTCAAAGCGACCGCGTACTCGGATCGTTCTTTGCTAACCTTGAGCTTTACAAGAACCTCTTTGTTCGCACATCCTATGGTATTGACTATAGCCAGATCGAGTCGAAGACCTTTTGGCACCCGCTGCACGGCGACGGCCGCACGAACGGTGGTGAAGCTTTCAACTACTTTGACCGTCGCCAGCGCTGGAACTGGACCAATACTCTCAACTATTCGACCACTATAGCCGAGAAGCTCAATGCTTCATTCCTGCTGGGTCTTGAAGAGCAATACACTAAGTTCAACGGATGGTCGGGACGCAGGTCCGGTCTTGCCGATCCATTCTTTCAGGATTATCAGGGCTCGTTTACCACACCACAGCAGCCCCCAGTATCCCTGCTCAGCGAAAACTTCTTTACATCGTCATTCGGACGTATCAACCTTAACTGGGACAAGAAATATTACATTGAAGCATCACTTCGTCGCGACGGATTTTCCGGTCTTGCTCCAGGCAACAAATACGGTAATTTTGGCGGTGCCAGCTTGATGTGGAACATTTCAAACGAAGGCTTCTTCCTGGAAAGTGGCCTTGGCGAACTCTTCTCCGATCTTCGCATTAAGGGATCTTATGGTAAGGTTGGTAACATCAGCGGTGTTAGCGACTTTGCTTCCCTCTTCCTCTATGGTGCAGGAACCTATGGTGGCAGTGCCAGCCTCTTCTTTAATCAGGCCGGTAACCTTGACCTGCAGTGGGAAACTTCAAACAAAATGGATGTCGGTCTGGCATGGGCACTCATGAACGACCGCTTCCAGTTCGAGCTCAACTATTTCCACAACAACCAGAATGGCCTCATTCTGAATGTTCCGCAGTCGCCTTCTAAAGGTATCCCCGGAAACACTCTGCCCATGAACGTTGGTGCTATGGTCAACAGCGGTCTCGAATTCCAGGTGACTACCGTAAACATTCGCAACAACAAGCTCGACTGGACCACAACCTTCAACTTCAACTATCTCAAGAATGAAGTAACCGAGCTTGCCGATGGTGTTCCATATATTGTTGGTGTAACTCAGCTCGAAACTACCAACCGCACGCTAGTAGGGCAGCCTGTTGGCGCTATCTGGGGTGTTGAAACAGCTGGTGTTGACCCGCAAACAGGACGTCGTATTTTCTACCGTCGCGATGTTAACCCCACTACCAAGGAAGTCACCAAGACCAAGGTTTATTTCGATTTCAGCAAACCAGCCGCTCAGCGTTGGCAGCTTGAAGACGGCACATTCTCGCGTCCGATCGATATCACCAATGACGGTACCATCCTAGGAAGTGCTATTCCTAAATTCTTCGGTGGTATGGACAACAACCTCACTTTCGGAAACATCGACTTCAACCTCGGACTCACCTATGCTCTCGGGTTTTATGTTTACAACGGGTCAAAGGCCGGTTTGCGCGACCAGCGCAACTGGAACAACTCGGCTGAAGTTGCTAAAACCTATTGGAAGAACCCCGGTGATATTACCAATATTCCCAAACCCATCTGGGGCGACAACATTTCCAATGGCTCGAGCATGGTGCAGTCGCAGAATGTTGAGAAAGGCGACTATATGAAAGTTCGTAACATCGGTATTGGCTATACCCTCAAAAACGACTTCCTCCGCAAGAACAGCATCAACAGGGTAAGGCTCTATGCACAGGTATTCAACGCCTATGTATTTACCGGCTACACTGGTGCTGACCCTGAGATTTCGTCCAACGGCGATGCCAACCTCACACCCGGTGTGGACAGGAACACTGTGCCTCAGGCAAGGACCATCTCTTTCGGTATGAACCTGGTATTCTAATTTTAAAACGATTAAGAACATGAAAAGAAATATCAAATTTCCCGCACTGGTTTTGCTGATCGTGATGGTGTTTACTTCGTGCAACAAGGATCTTCTAGATCCAACACCTCGTACCTCGATCTCCGACAGAACCGCCTTCGAAACCCGTGACCGTATTATTGGACAGGTTAACGGTATCTACGCATCATTCAAGAATGGCCAATATCTTGGAGGCCGTTACCTTGTTTACAATGATATCCGTAGCGACGATTTTCTCAACCTGCAGCAGAATGGTGTTACCGGTCTGCTCACTTGGGGCCACAACCTTACACCCAGCACCAACGAGGTTCAGAACCTTTGGGATGCTGTGTATGCAGCTATCGGCCGTGTAAACCTGTTCCTCGATGGAATGGAAGAAAACAAGCAGAACATCCTTTCAAAGAACCTGCTAACCGAAGCCGAGTTTAACCAGTTCAAGGGCGAAGCCCTCGCACTGCGCGGATTGGCCTACTTCCACCTTTCGCAGCTTTATGCCCGTCCTTTTAAGCAGGGCGCCAACGGCCTTGGCATGGTTCTCCGCCTGAAGTTTGTTAAATCAGGCGCCGAAAACGATATGGCACGCTCAACCATTGGCGAAACCTACCAGCGCATCCTCACCGACCTGAACGATGCTGAAGGCCTGCTTCCTGCAGTTTCTGGCAACAACAGCGTAGCTTTGGTTACCCGCGTTCAGAAGAGCACTGTGGCTGCCCTTAAGTCGCGCGTTTATCTCCACATGGAAAATTGGGATAAGGTTATCGAAGAAGCCAATAAACTGGTTTCGGCCAACGCTCCTTTCACAGCCCCATCGGGTGTTAACTATGCTTTGGCTGCCAACTTCGAAAGTATTTTCCGTCCTCCCTACACCACCAGCGAATCGATCCTCAGCATGCCCATGTCAGCCACTGAACTTCCTGGTACCCAAAATGGCGTTGCGCATTATTTCTCGGTTTCGAAAACCGGAATGCAGATTGGTAATAACGAATATCCAATCAACCAGCAAAGCGTGGTTTGGACCAGCACTGTATTTCCAGCCAACGATTTTCGTAAAACATTTGTTGAGCCACATACCATAGGAGGTACAGGCCACATATTCATAAAGAAATATATGTCGTTCCCCCACACCGACTTTGTGCCGATCATCCGCTATGCTGAAGTTCTGCTCAATCTTGCCGAAGCTGAAGCTATGAAAGCTTGGCCAAGCACAAGAGCTGTTGCACTGCTCAACGCTGTTTACAAGCGCAGCAACCCAAGTGCTTCCGATCTGGCAGTAGCAGATTTTGCCAACAGGGATGCCTTTATCAATCGTCTGATGCTCGAGCGCAACCTCGAGTTCCTCGGCGAAGGAATTCGTAATATGGACGTTACCCGAAAGCTTGCTCCGTTTGCCGCTAAAGGTACTGTTCAGGCCGTTCCTGTAACTTCTGTTGCTTATGTATGGCCTATTCCTCAGAATGAGCTTAACACCAACAGACTTATCGTTGAAAACCCCTGATAACTAGGGTTTATAATTGAAAAACAGGCGGCTCATTTCTGAGCCGCCTGTTCTTTTATTGGTAGTGCAACTTTTAAGTCGCTTATCTTGTCAACTATTGATACCTTTTAACCAAACTCCGAAAAACTAAAAACTGAATTAATGTTTGGTAAACATTTTTTACTTGCATTGTTAGGTTTTTTATTGTGTAATTT
>DAIOUP010000189.1:0-5060 GCA_036759465.1 Bacteroidales bacterium | reverse complement strand
GGATAAGAATTTGTCCTTGGTCTTGTTGAGCTCAACCAACTGCGTATTTGTGATACTGATCACCTCGTTTTGGTGCTCCACTTTACGGCGCATACGGTTGAGTTGCCATGCAAACAAGACAAGTAGCAACAGCAACAGAACAACAATGAAGATGACAATCCGTTGATTAAAAATTACATCCGATTTCATCTTGTTTTCAATCGCAAGGTGTCGGTTTTCGGACTCTTTTTTCTCGGTCTCGTAGATCAGCCGCAATTCTTCTATGCGCGACAGGTGGCTATTGTTGAGTGTTTCGTTTTTCAGGATAGTTGCAAGCTGATAATTCTTCAGTGCATCGAAATAATTCCCTTTAAGGCTATCGATGCTTGCTCTTAAATAAAGAACATTGAATAGAAGGTTACCGAGACCAAATTGCCTTGCTCCAGCTTCACTTCTTTTAGCATAATAATCCGCCGAATCGATCTGGTTTAATTTGAATAAAATATTGGCCCTCATTAAATGGGTATTAACCATATCTGCAGGGTTAAACAGATGACTGTATTTCCAGGCCTTATCCAGATTTCGCTTTGCTTCCGATTTGAAACCAAGGTTAATACTTGCGGCAGCTGCATTAAGATAGGCTGATGGCAGGGTTTTGTCGAATTCGTATTTTTGAAGGAGTTCTATGGCCCTCATTGCATTCATCAGGGCGTTTCGCGGATTGCCATTATCAAGCATTACAACGGACAAATTATTATGAATCATTGCCAGTCTAACACTGTCGCCAAGTTTATTGGCCAGATTAATTGCCCGGTAATAGGTTTTTATGGAATTTGCTGTATCCTTAATCACGTTGTACAGATTTGCAAGCACATTGAGGCTCGCAAGCAGGTGCTTTTCGTTTCCAAGCTCTTCGTGAAGTTTTACGCTTTGAATAGCGTGTCGAGCCGCCAATTCAAACTTGCTGATGTTTTTGTAGCAATAAGCCAGATCGTAATGCGATTTTGCCATGCCGGCAAGATTTACTCGCTGCTCGTCCATTTTGAGCGCAGATAAAACATAATTGATGGAGGAGTCCAATATGCCAATAATGCTGTATAGGGTGCCAACATTGTTGAAAGCTTCTACTCTCAGCCCAATTGGGACTGCATTGGTGTCCATCTGCGTTGTTTTTTTCATTTGAAGCAACGCACTGTCATAATTTCGGTTATACCAATAATATAGCCCGGTGAGGTTGTTGAGCTCGGCCGTTTCGTCGGGCTTCAATTCCTTCTCCGCCTTTCGCACCATGTCGAGTAGTGTTTTTGCCGACGAAAGACTGTCGGGCATCAATTCTCTGACTAGCCGTAAGGCTGAGCTGTTTTTTTCTGTAGGTTTTGCAGAAATGAGAACCTTACGAAGACTATCCGCCTTCGATGTGTGCTGCCCTAATAGCGATGTGGCGTAAATTATCAAGAGCGTAAATAGCCACCCTGCAAAACCGGTTTTCATAAAACAACCCTAATCCTCAAATTTAAGAATTTGAAGGATAGGATTGCAATGATCTGGCTACTTATTTTTACTTGCTTCCGCCGAAAACTTCGTTACAAACGTCGGCGGGTATCTCAAAATCGATCAGGGAATATTCGGTCTGAGTAGGTGTTGCTTGAGCACCGTATTCGTTTCCTTCATAGATTACCCAGACATAATACACCTCACCGAGCAGAATGCCGGGTACTACGGCTTGTCCCTGAATCATTTCAATTGGAATAACTGGGCCGCCGGAAAGCAACTGGCAGTATGCCGTAAACGAAGGGTATATAACCAGTTCAGGACGATCGGCACAAAAGACTGATACCTGAATAACAATGTTTGTGTAATTGTTATTGCTGTTTACTAACAGATTGACCTGTGCCGGGGTGCTTCCGCAGAGCTCATTCAACAACATATTTTGTGAGCCCGGATCTACCAACAGGAATGGTGAGTTCTCGGTGCTCCACTCAATCCGGATGGGAGTATTTGTAGGCATACCGGTTATAAACACCGGCTGGCCGTTTGAGATCCACATCAGCGAAGTGGTCAGCAACGCATTGTCGGCTTGACGGAAAACCTTGGCTTTAATCAGGAATGAGCCCTGAAGCGAAGGATTGATGTTGAAAACAAAGGGCCTGCCCTGTTCGCAAATGTTACTGCCAAACCAATTGAAGCCGTAATATGAAAGGTGGCCGAGTTGTGCTGTGGCTTTCAATTTGCCCGCCTGGCTGAAGATTGTAGTGCTGCCCTCTTCCTGCCATTGGCCGGTATTTTCGTTCAGGCTCCAGATACCCACAGCGTTGCCGGCAGCAACTGGTCCTCCATTGTTCGGATTATACACCTGATTGCTGACTTCGGTGGTTAATTCAAGTGTTCCGTTTTCGAAGGTTGCAGCTACTCGTCCATTCTGATCAATAATATCAATAGCCACAAAACCTGCTGTGTAAAACATACCCTTTTGAGTCGAACCATTGGCACGTTTTACGGTTGGCAACATTCCTCCGGGGAAGGCATTGAGCGCTTGTGAATTGGTGGGATCGAAATGTACCATTGTGATATCGATTTGTCCCTGAAGCAAATTGCCGTTGGCATCCTTCATAATCAGCCCCTGAGGTATGTTGAGGCTGGTTCCTGCTGCCGGAATAGTCAGGGTTGCGCTGGCTGTTACAGAACCATTATTCAGGTTGGCGGCACCACTTTGTTGTGTAGCATTTACCCCGTTGGGTGTGTTGTTCAGGCTGACCATTGTGACTTCAACAAAATGTCGGCCGGTTTGTGTAAGGCTCACCTGACGTGTTGTGGTCAGGTAGCCGGGGGCCATCACCACAACCGAAAATTCAACCGGCTTAGTAGCACTTGGCACGTATGCCGGAGCAGGAGAAATTCCGACCGAGGCAAGTCCACGCGTCACCTTCACAGAATTATCTTTCAGCTTGCCACCAACAGGGTCAACCACGCCCTGGGCATCCTTTCCGGATATAATGATGAGCGCATCGCGACTTACCTCCGAGCCGAGATATTGCCCTGTAGTGGCGTCCTTGATGTGAAAATCAACTGTAGTTTTGATCAGGTTGTAATCAATAATCAATTTGAGGTTGTCGAGTGGGTTGGTGACTTTTTTGCAGGCCGAGGGGGCTATGGTAAGCAGGGCAAGTAATAAGGTCCAACTGCCAAATCTTTTGATATACATAGTTTTCATGGGTTTCTGATTAAAATAGTCTGAAATTCAACTGAAAGTTTATCATGGGATAAAATTGCACCCATGCAATGTTTTCATTGAGCTGCCTTTTTTGCTCCTCGCTTGAAGTTGGTGTCAGCATGCCTGTGCTGGTTAGATCAGCTTTTGGGGAGTCCATAAAAGCAGCGCCAAGGTCGATGTTGAACGAAACCATTCTGTTTTTCGAAACAGCCCGGCCAAAACCAATACCGGCATAGGGGTTGATAGTCATGCCAGGTTTCATGGTAACTTCGAGATAACCAACCTCATCTGGGTTGGCTGTTACCGCTCCAATGGTAATGGGTTTGGCCGGTATGCCATAAATACCAGCTTCGAGCATATTGTACAATACCCCGGCGCTGAGATAGAAATATCTGGCTGGGTGAAAATTTGCCAGAAGGCTCACCGAGCCAACTTGCGCAAAGCTTGAGCCTTTTACTTCGCTTTGAAATGCCTCCAGATCAATCTCATAACGAAAGTAGGAGCCTCCAAGTCGAAGATGTATTCCGGGCGTAAGGGCCAGGCCCAGCTCTCCTCCTAAACCCACAGTGCCGGCCTTGGCGCCAAGGCTAAGACCTATCTTATTTTTCGCCGTTGGCTCTCCTTCAGCGGTCTGCTGTCCGGCATCCTGGCCAAATACCGACCCCATGGTCAGCATTGACAGCAATATCAGTAAATTCATTCCTTTCATGAATAACTGTTTGGTATTGATGTGGTTGTCGGACAAATGTATAACAATTTAAATACAGTTACAGTTAATTATCTTATAATTTCTACCGCAAACGTTGGTTGGTTTCATCTGGAATAATTTACAGTTAAAAAATCTGAACTAGCAAGTATCTCGAAATCAACTTTTTGTATCTATTACAATATTGAGTATTGATGAATAACATTGAATTTTGTCGCAATGAATAACTTACATTTGACGTTCATAAGAGCAAAAACATGGGCAAAAAGTTGCATCTTTTGTTATCCATGCTGCTTTTCGCATCGCTGATAACTTCTTGTCGTCAGGCTTCAGATGAGTCTATTACAAGCCCGGAATCCGACAGTCTGATGCCTGCCTTCGACCGCATTGCTGCCGAGGGAAGAATCAGGGTGTTAACTAGTTATAGTGCAATCAACTACTACATCTATCGGGGAGAGCCCGTTGGATACCAGTACGAAATGCTTCGTTCGCTTGCTTCTTCGCTTGGTGTAAAGCTTGAATTGAGCGTTGAGCGCAACATCGATGAGGCTTTCATTAAGCTTGCCGAAGGCAAGGCGCATTTGTTGGCCATGGATCTGACCGTAACGGGCGAAAGAATGAAGGAATTCGATTTTACCGATCCTATCTTTATTACCCGTCAGGTGCTCGTTCAACGTTTGCCCCGCAACTGGCAATTGATGCAGACGCGCAATGAGCTCGAAAACACAATGATACGTTCAAGCCTTGAACTGGCCGGAAAAACCGTCCATGTGCAAAGCGGAACAGTGCATCGTAAACGCCTTGAGGTGCTGGCCAATGAGATTGGCGATACCATTTATATGATAGATGACCAACGCGAGCCGGAGGCATTGCTTAAGGCTGTGTCGAAGGGCGATATTCCCCTTGCCGTGGTTGACGAACATATTGCCATGGCTTTTATTCGCGATTATCCCAATCTCGACATCAAAACACCTTTAAGCTTTCAGCAAAAAGTAGCCTGGGCTGTTAGGAAAGAGACCGACAAGGAGCTGCTCGACGAGCTGAACAAATGGCTCAGATCGTTTATGGCAAGCACCGAATCGCGCATGCTTTACGATAAATATTTCGGACCAGGACTCCGGCAAAAGCTTCGCAGCGAATACCACTCTTTCAACGAAGGCAAGT
>DAIOUP010000188.1:0-5079 GCA_036759465.1 Bacteroidales bacterium | reverse complement strand
GACAACGGAAAAAGACGATGCTGCGCAGCAGCAGGCTTTTTGGATTGGAACACCCCACCCATGGATCACCGAAGGTAATCCAGTCAAAAACTTTGCAGGCCGGCCAAACGCAGTTTGAGCCGGACGACAACGGAAAAAGACGATGCTGCGCAGCAGCAGGCTTTTTGGATTGGAACACCCGGAAGAGTTACTCATCCATTAAAAACAACTCCTCTACACTTTTATCCAATACCCTGGCTATGCGCAAAGCCAGTGCCACACTGGGCACGTATTTGTCGTTCTCGATGCTGTGAATGGCTTGGCGCGATACTCCGGTGCGCTGTGCCAGCTCTTCCTGCGTCAATCCGGCCTCTGCCCTCGCAATGCGAATGCGGTTCTTCATTTTCCGTCCCTCCTCGACATGAAAAGCGATATCCTGAACCTCAGGATGAACAGGATCAGCAAAGTAAACATATTGAATACCAGCCCGTAGAAAAATCCTCCCTCGTAAAAGAACAAGATGAAGAAAATGAGGATGAGATAATTGACCTTGGTGGCCCAAACCAATGACTCAAGCCGCAAATGTCGGATAAATTCATCTTCCTCGCGTTCGGCCGAAAAAGCTATAAGCAGCAAGCCGATGGTCAACACCAGGCTGATGAGCTCGTCGGCCAGATCAGTGGAAACAAAACCGAAATACACATCATCGCTCAGAAAACGCTGTGCATAGATGGCAAACACCTGCACCCGGCCAAGAAAATCGCCATCCAATATGCCAAACAGCATCATCAATCCGAATGTGGCCGCCGGAATAGCAAGCAACCAACCGAGCAGTGAAAATTTGGGGTGGAAAAGGTAGGAGGCCTTCATGGTTTTTTTTAATTGCAAATGTAATTTATACATTACATTTTGTCAAGTATAAATTACAATAATTCGAATGCTGTAAATCCTGTCGATAAGTCACTTCATCCTATCTTTGTAAAATCTATGAGTGCTTTTCAACATTTTGTGCTTACCTGCCCTTGCTGCTCCAGCCGCTTGGCCGGATTAAAACTTAACCCCGAGGGGGTACAATATTCCGAGTTGTTCTCCGACGGCAAAATGGTTTGCGACGGTTATCTGGCAGAGGATCAAAAGATTGTAGCTTGTCCGGCCTGTGCTCATCTGGCATGGTTGCCATCGCTCGCCATCATACCCGCGAAAAGTGATCCGAGCAGCGACGACCAGACGGTTTATCCTTTCAGCAGCTGGTACCAGTTTGGATGCGATACAACAACCGCCCATGGCAAAATAGCTCTCATTGAGCACTTTCATCACCTGCTTCAATGCATCAGGCCGTTGAGCAGCGAAATGGAAATTTACCTTAGGAAAAACCTGCTTTGGGCAATCAACGACCTGATCCGCCAACGCAGCGAGACTCGGTTTTTACGATTATTTCTGGGCAAGTCGAAGCCCGCCAACTGGAGGGCCGGCCGGCGCAGGCAAATCAGGCAAAATATTGCTTTTCTGCATTATCACGATGTGCACAAGGCTAATCTTCAGCGATTGATTGAGCTTTTGCGCAGCAATGAAGACAGGGGCCTGAACAGGGTTTTCCTTTGCGAACTCTATCGCGAAAAAGGCAATTTTTCGAAATGCCTCGAAATGGTGTCGCAACTCCGACGTTCGACGCATTATCTGGCCCTGATAGAAGAAAAAGCCAAACTGCACAACAGCTTGGTTTTCAAGGTAGCAGGCTAACATTAAACTCCGGTAATGTGCCTGATAACCACTGAAGCACAGCATATGCCAAAGGTGGCAGGCATATAGGAAATGGTTCCCACTGTGCTTTTCTTGTTCATTTCCCCCTCAAGCTCCCTGACTGTTGTTTTGCTGACCACCTCGGGCGAAAACACTGCCGTAATGCCTTCGCGCACTCCAAGCTTATGAAGTTTTTTGCGGATATAATAGGCCAACCTGCAGGTGTGGGTGTCGTTGATATCGGCAATCTGCACCTGAGTCGGATCGAATTTTCCACCGGCCCCCATGGAGCTCACTACTTTTAGTCCGAATTTATGTGCATAATACAGCAGATAAACCTTAGGGGCGAGGGTATCAATGGCATCAACTACAAAATCGTATTTATGGCGCTCAAGCAAATCGATGAGCGGCTGATCCTTCATATAGGCATTAATTACCTCAAGCTTTAGCTGTGGATTGATATCCAGCAACCGCTGTTCCATCACCTCAGTTTTTGCCTTTCCCTCGGTACTCACAAGGGCTGGGAGCTGGCGATTGCGGTTTGAGGCGTGCACTTTGTCACCGTCAACAATAGTTAAACTTCCTATTCCTGCCCTGACAAGCATCTCGGCGGCAAACGCTCCTACCCCACCCAGACCGGCTACCAGCACATGACTTTTTTCCAATCGTTCGAGCCTCTCGCGGCCCAGCGCCAGCTCAGTGCGAATGTCCCATCTTTCCATCAGGCAATCCTCTCTCCAAAAAGGCGCACAAAATTACGATAAATCAAATCCTTCAGGGCCTCAGGCTCAATGCCCCGAATGGCTGCTGCAGCTTCATATACCTTTATGATATCGATTTGGGCATCGTCAGTTTCTAAGAAAAGCCGGTCGTCCGGACAAATTTGTAAGGCTGACTTTAGTGCTTCATTAGGCCGAACTAATGACTTCCCGAATGAAAGATAAAATCCTTGTCGGAGGTAGTTCTCTGCTATTGTGGCTCTTCCGTTATATCCATGAATGATCCACGGCATGGTTGGCTTGAGCTTTCGGTGCATTTCGATCAGTTCGTTGACACCGCGCACGGTGTGAATGATGAGCGGAAGCCTCCATGATTCGGCCAGTAATACCTGATTCCGGAATACTTCGTTTTGAAAATCAAGGGAAACGTTGATGGTTTTATCAATACCGGCCTCTCCTATGGCTAAGAGCCTCGGATGATTGCGGCATATCCCTATTCCTTTCAGCCCTTCGCTCCAACGGCCTTCGGCAAGCTGCCACGGATGCAAACCGACGGAGAAATAGCCGTCCTGTGGCGGTTGATGCGAGACCATAACATTGACTATTTCGATATGCTTGCTGTCAGTGCTTCTGGCGTGGGTGTGAATATTGATGTATGGAATGTCCACAGGCATAAAAAAAGTCTCCGGCTTTAGGCCGGAGACGAAGATATGCAAACAGCGCTAAATGACGATTTCTTTAGTTGGAGGGCACCTGGTAAATGTTGCCGTTGTTGCGGTAGCCCGGCAGGTTTTTAAACCAGTCGGGGAAAAGGACGCCGCTGCTGGTAGCCCATTCGGCAAACTTTAGATGGGCGTTTATAATATCAACCTTTTCGTTGGGATAGTCGAAACGCTCGTAAATGTTTATGGCCCAGGGCAAATTGCCTGCGGTTTTGTAATATCTTCCGGAAGAAGGCTGGCTGTTGTCGTCCCACATTCCGAAGAAGGAGGAATTGGCCAGGTCGGTGGGCGGGTAATCGGGCAGGTGAACTTCTTTTCCGCGCTCTTTATTGATGATGAGGAAGGGGTTGAAATTGGGCACATTTACAGCTGCGTAGGTCGGACGCGGTGCCAGAAAGTTGATCGTTAGTCTGAGGGTGTCGGGCTGCACATACGGTTTTCCGGGTTCGGTGTTCACCCCAATTCCGCTTCCGGGGTGCGGGAGTCGGCTGAAAGCATTATCGAATGCAATGATGGTAGGCTTCGACTGTCCTAATTCCAGACCATTTGTTCCAAGGCTGATGAAATTCTCTGTGAGCGCAGAACCGTTTACCGTAATCCTTGTTTGATCTAGCGATTGATTAGGCAGCTGATAACCGAAGCCATTTTCGAGTGAAGCACCTATAGCCCTGGTAACAAGCGTATTAAAAATTTCTACGACCTGATTTTGCGCATTGGTCACCATTTTGAAGCGATAGTCAATCACCAGGTCGTTGAAGTCGTAGTCGCCTTTGGCTGGCCAGAGATCTTCGAAGGCAAGGGTTCCAAAGCCATTGGAAGGAAAGTAAATGTTGTAAGCCCGCTCCGGATCGTTGGGATATTCGTCCTCATGGTCCGGAACACCGTCGCCGTCGGCATCGCTAATGCCTCCGCCGCCACCTCCTCCACCACCCAGTCCGGGGATGTAGGCGCAATTGCCGCCATTATTGGTAGATGGATCAGCGGCATAAACGCCCGGCAGCACGACATCGTCAAGCAATCCGCGCGTTGTCCCTCCTGAGCCGAAGAAGTTCCAGCATATCTGGTAATACCCGGAGGGTGTGATCGGAATATTGATATCAAATACCGTTGTGTTGGCGTAGGTGTGGGAGTAGATAAGCGTCTGATTGCCGTTTTGATCGCAAATGAATACTTCCAAATACTTTCCGGCTCCGTTCAGCACTTCAATTTTATGTTTAAACTGCAGGTTACCAGTTCCGTTGAGAAACATCCAGGGCGTAATCAGTGAGTGCTTACTCGTCATGCTCGACATTTGACCAGTGCGCATACTGAACTGACCGGTAATGGCATTACTACCACCAACGATATTGGTGCTCTGAAACATCCAGCATTTGGCAATTTCGGCATTACGCGTACCAGATTCGAAGTCCTGAAACACTTGCGCGTTCAGCCTTACTGAAAGCAGCAATGCTAAACCAAAAATCCAAGAATTTGTTATAAGCTTCTTCATGATAATTTCCTCCAGATAACGTATTAGTTGTCAGTTTGAGGTAAATTGGGGATATAGTCGAAAGTCACAATGCCATTGCGTATGGGCAGTGTTTTGCTGATTGTTCCGAAACTGACTTTCACTTCCCTGAGGTAGGCAGGCACAACAAGATTGTAAGTCATATTGGCATTGATGATCTGCATGCCTTTATAAAACTCCTGCCCTTCGGGTGACGCGATGTAAACCGTCCGGCTCACCGAAACAGGCACCTGCAATCCTTGAATCAGGACGGTGACGTTTTGGGTGGTCTTCCAATCGAAGTTTGCATTGATTTGCAAATCTTCAATGCTTTTGGGCTTATCCGGATTAACGTTGTCCTTCTTGCACGATACGAGCGTCAAGGCAAGAAAACTAAACAATATCAGACTTAACTTTTTCATTGTATAAAAAT
>DAIOUP010000187.1:0-5089 GCA_036759465.1 Bacteroidales bacterium | reverse complement strand
CACTTTACCTATGCAGAGTTCGACGGAAAGGATATTGAGTTACGGAAGTTCGAAGCTAACTTCTAAATAGTATTTCCGTTAAATCGCACCGGGTCGACTTCTGCATCAGGCTTTGCCTGACCTGAAATCATCATGGCAAGATAATGTGCCAAGGGTGGTGCCAACAAGCCGCCCCGCGAGCCCAGTCCATTGAATACGAATGCCTTATCAATTCCCGGCAATCTTCCTGCCACTGGTCTGCGGTCAGCAATAGCAGGCCTGATGCCAGCGGCATGGCTTATCACCTCGGACTTTGTTTTTAATATCGTACCGAGATCATTCAACAGCTTTTCCCGCGCTTGCGGCTCTGGTTTTTCGTCTTCAAAATTCCATGAATAAGTTGAGCCTAATCTGAAGAGGTCATCACCCAATGGCACGAGAAAAAAGTTCTTGTTCAGGATATAATCACTCTTAAATCCGGGAACCCGAAGGGTAATTACATCTCCCTTAACCGGCCGGAAGGGTATATCTTTGAGATAAGGGTTACTCGCTGCCCTGTAGCCTTCGCAGAAAACAACACTTTTATATGCAACATCTTCATATTCAATCACATCAACACCTAACCTTAGCTGATCATAACTCCATTGCTGCTCCCTGAGAAGTTCCCGTTCCTTCAACAATTGTCTGACTTCACCTACAAACAGGGCGATGTCGATCCAGGCTGTTACACCGACTAGGCCAGCTCCATTCCTCAAATCGATGCCATCAAACGAGAATAAAAACTCATTATTCAGATAAGGCGAGAACTTTTCAAGCTGCGCTTTTGAACTCCACAATTTCGCTTCGTTTTCGCCAAAAATTCTAAGCATCGGCTGTTCGTGCAGGAATGGTTTTTTGAGTGTTTCACCCAACTCCCTGTAAAACTGTTTGCTGAAGTCAAGATACTGCTCAGCCCTCCAGCTTAAGGTGTAGTACCTGAATATAAGTGGATTGAGTATGCCCGCAGCCACACGGGACGAATTGCTCATCCAGGGCACATCCATTACTATGAAAGGGATGCCATGCCTAAGAAACTCCAAAGCAAGACAGCTCCCGGCCAATCCCTGCCCGAGAATCAATACCGGAAGACTGTTGTCAGGCATAAAGCTCAATCAATTCGGCCAGACGGCTGGCATAGCCCATCTCGTTGTCGTACCAGGCAACAACTTTTACCAAACGTTGATCCTCACCCAGCACTGCCGTAAGCCGGGCATCGAAAACAGCGGAATGCGTATTGCCGATCACATCGACCGAAACTATGGGATGATCAGTGTATTCCAGGATTCCCTTCAGCTCGCTTTCAGCTGCCCGACGAAAAGCCTGGTTGATGGAGCTTATATCGGCCGGACGATTGAGCGTGCAGGTAAGGTCGGTGAGCGAACCGTCGGGAACGGGCACCCGAATACCGGCACCGCCAAGCCGGCCTCTTAGATGAGGGAAAATTCTTGTCGCGGCTTTAGCAGCGCCTGTGGTTGTGGGAACAATAGAAGTAGCCGCCGCCCTGCCCCTACGCCAGTCCTTGTCCGGTCCGTCGACCAGCAACTGATCCTTGGTATAGGAGTGAACGGTGGTGATAAAGGCTTCTCTTATACCCCAAATCCTGTCAAGAATCATGATAAGCGGAGCAACATTGTTGGTAGTACAGCTGGCATTGGAGATAATTTTTCTGCTTTTGTCGAGGGTTTGATGATTGACCCCAATGACATAGAATGGCACCTGCTCGTCTTCGTCGGTTGCCGGAGCGCTTATAATGACTTTTTTAGCCCCTGCTTCGAGGTGTTTCGATGCCTGAGCAGGATTAGTAAAAAGACCGGTTGATTCGATTACGATATCGATGTCGAGGGCTTTCCATGGCAGCTTCGAAGGGTCGGGCTGAGTGATTGCATGGACTGAACTTTCGCCAACAAGGATGCTGTTGTCAGTGCTTTCGAGCGGCAGAGGAAATCGACCGTGCACCGAGTCGTAGCGGAGCAAATGAGTAAGCGTTGGGGCATCGGCCAAATCGTTTACCGCAACAATCTCAATTTCGGGATGTTGCAATATCTGTCGGAACGCAATCCTGCCAATGCGACCAAAACCGTTTATAGCAATTCTTATCTTTCTCACTCCGGTAAAATTTTGATGCAAGTTTAAGGCTTTTGTGGCAAGGTTTTTGAAGCTTTTTAAGGGTCGGGCAAACACCATATTGTTATTTTTGTTTAGCGCAAAATGCATCCAATGCTCAGAGCTGTAGTTATTGCTTTTTCTTTTGTTGTTTTGACATTAACCCCTGCCCAATCGCAGGTAGTGGAGCCTGTTCGTCTTGAATTGCCCGCCAGAATCGATCAACCCGCCTATTATTACGAAACTTTAGGCAAAAATGGCGTGCTCGTTTTTTATGAAAGCACCGAAATGGTTGAGGGACGGCGCAAATGGTTTTTCAGTCTGATCGATACCAATCTGAGGGAAAAATGGTTGCAATATGTGCTGCTTACCGACGGTTTGGCGCAGCTTGCAAGCCACACCGACCCCTCTCAGGTGGTCTTGTTTTTTGGACAGAGCGAAGGAAAAAGACAAAGTCAGAACACCTACGAGCTGGTCCGAATTGATCTGGGGACAGGGGTTATCGTAAAGTTTACGGGACAGCTGCCGGATAAAGCCGACCTCAGCAGTATGGCCGCTGTGGGGCAGGATGTGTTGCTTGGCTTGAATTTACCAGGATATCGCGCTGATTTGCTTAGATTTAGCATGTCGGACGGAAGCATGCAAAGTTTGCCGGTTGCCGGTGGCGGTCAGGCCTGGATACAGGAAATAAAAACCCGTGAGGGAGCCGGTACTTTTTTTCTTGCCATACGAAAGTTCGAGCGAAACCGCCTGACCGAAGATCTTTTTCTGGAAATCGACAGAACAGGACAAGAGCTTAACCAATGGACCTTTAAGGACGAAGACCACTTTCTGCTGTCGGTGAGCATGTTGCCCGACAAGGGTAGTTTGGTGGTTTGCGGCACTTTCGACAGCGACCGGCGCAGGATCAGTGCACGCGAAATCACCAACCTGAGTGAGGCGGGCGAAGCCAAAGGCTACTACTTTCTGCGGTTTCAGCCTGCAGAGCCTTATAATGCCTCGTTTTGGCGATTCGAAAACTTTACGAACCTTATCAGGAATCTGCCGCCCGATATGGTTTTGCGCAACACCCGCAGCCGCAATTATCGCTACCGGATGACCGAACCCGACCTGCGCATTACACTGCAGTTTTTTGCAGGTCAGATTATTCGGTCAGGCGACAAATACATCTATTCTGCCGAAGCATTCAGGCCGCAGTACCGTCTCGAGACCCGGATGGATTATGACTTTTATGGCCGCCTTGTACCATACACTTACAGTGTTTTCGAGGGATATCAGGTTTTTGCCAGGCTGGCCGCAGCCTTCAGTTGCGAAGGCCACCTCGAGTGGAGCACCAGCCTCGAGCTGCGTCAGCTTGTGTTGCCTGCGGCCCGCAGTATGGTTAGTGTGAGCGCCGATAATGGACCTTTGGTAATGACAAGTATCCAGCAGTCAGTATTGACAAGCAAAATTACTGACAGCAGCGGGCAGCAGCTTGGACAACCCGAGCAATCGCGTATCGAACCCTTGTTTGCTGCCGATCGAATTCTGGAAGAACGCTATGGCTATTTAAAACATTGGTATTCAGATTACTATCTCGCCACAGGTTATCAGCGTATCAATAACAATAAATTAAGGACCAACAACCCCCGAACCGTATTTTATCTCCAGAAGCTTATTCTTGAATAGTTTGTTTGAGCAATTTGCAACCTGTACATTGCCTTTTACATCATTAGGCTTATATAATTTTAATAGTGATATTAACGTTCTGGTAATTTTCACACCTGTAGACCTTACACTTTTTTCTCCAACCTTGAAACGCAATATGTCGGATTATCTCTTCAGAGTCGTAAGTCGGCTTGGCCATCTGATAAAGAAAAGAGGTTTACACGGACTTCATTCACCTTTTGTTTATGACTTTGCCTCAAACGTGCTTTTCAATAAAAAGAGTTACGCAGCATACGAGGTCCTTAAGCGAGCCAGACATATTATGCTCCACAACCGCAACCTCATCGAAACGGTGGACTTTGGTGCCGAGGCTGGAGAGAGCGAGTTTAAGACATACCGCATTAGAGTTAACCGGCTGGCCAAAAAACGAATTGGACCACAAAATGACGTAGCGCTTCTTTTCAGAATAGCACAATATTACCGATCGGAAAACATACTCGAATTTGGCACATCAACCGGACTAAGTAGCCTGGCATTAGCCCTTTCTCATCCCGAAGCTCGCCTGACTACCATGGAGGGATGTGCTTCGGTAGCATCAGTGGCGCAATCCGTGTTTGACCGAACTGTTGCGAAGAACATCCATATCGAGATCGGCAACTTCAACCATATCCTCCCGGATGTTTTAGCGAAAATGCCACGCCTCGACTTGGTCTTCTTTGATGGCAATCATCGTAAACTACCAACTATCAATTATTTTCATCATTGCCTGACGAAAGCACACCCTGGAAGCATTTTCATTTTCGACGACATCCGATGGTCGGCCGAAATGTACGAAGCGTGGGAGGAAATTGTCAATTCCAAAGTAGTAAGCGTCAGTATTGAACTAAGCAGGATGGGAATTGTTTTTTTCAGGCAAGGCATCGAAAAGCAGCATTTTGTGCTGGGTTAGGGCTATCTTTGCCTAAGTGCTAAAAAACTCAGGATTATGCCGGAAGAGGTAATCAGGTTAAATGGAATTACGCGTCATTACAAGGTAGGTACGGAGGTCGTAAAAGCCCTTCGGGGAATCGATCTGGAGATCAAGCGGAATGAATATGTAGCCCTCATGGGGCCTTCAGGCTCCGGCAAATCAACGCTCATGAATCTTATTGGCTGTTTGGACACTCCCACCTCGGGAAGCTATTGGCTAAACGGCAAGGATGTTAGCGGACTGAACGACAACGAATTGGCCGAGATTCGAAACAAAGAAATAGGATTTATTTTTCAAACTTTCAATTTGCTGCCGCGGTCCACTGCGCTCGAGAATGTGATGTTGCCACTC
>DAIOUP010000186.1:0-5095 GCA_036759465.1 Bacteroidales bacterium | reverse complement strand
GAGAAAGCACTGGCTGAGCGAGCTCTTTGATTAATAACCTTTTGTGTTTTTTAACAGGCCTCGAATTACTGTTAGATTCAGCAATGTTGTCGCAGGCTCCACCTAAGACTTTATCATTAGGAACGAGCCTTTGCTCATTTTGATGGCTAAGCTTCCTGCAATTTCTAGGTGTGGCGGCATACCTGTTTAATCCTTCGCACAATGCCGGGCACAGCCATGCCCGTCTGTCAAAAATAATTCTGTTGTTGAGTCCATGAAACCCTTCAATCGGGCTTACCTTAGCAGGTGAATAACCACATAAATCCAACCAAAACCAATGAAAGCAATATTCATCATCTTGCTCAGTTTCTGTCTGTATGCTGTACATGCACAGACCAACCTCACCATCAGGGTAGTCTTTCCTTTTCAAGCATCCGAAGTGACATACATGGGCTTTTGGCCCAACGTGACACTGCCGATGGTCAATACTGGTCCGAACGAGCATACCATTACAACAAATGTTGACGCAACTGGAGGCCTGCTCTTCAACATCAGGTACAAGTTGCCTGTTTACAATAATGCAGAACGTTGGGTCGCAGGCGGAAACACTTATACGGGCAGCCTCATCCCTCACAGGATGGATGCGCATGGCCTCAAAAATGCCCGTGTCTATGTGAACAATGAACTCTTGAGCAATTAATACACGAGACGAAACGCCGAGAATAGCGGCTTCGATATATCCCTGAAAGTAGGCCCGTACGGATTGATTACGCCAAACCCTGAGGCCACGAGGCCTCATATTTCAAAAGATGACCGGATTCCGAACGAAGTTCCTCACCACAAAGCCTACCGTAATACGAATTATCCTAATGCATCGGACATCAATGTGCTGGGATGGATTGTTGCGCTCTCCGACAATGAATTTCCAGATAGCTGTCTGGTGCAGGTTGACCATTTGCGGGTTTATGGATACAACGGCAACGACTCAATTTTGCTATGCCAGCACAACTATGATAGTTTCAACACGGTAAACGATGGGGGCCTCTACGTCCGCTATCCATTTTTTCCTCTGGGCTATGCAAGCGAATCTTTTCCTGCTACAGTGAGCAATGGTATGCTGAGCTTTTACCCCTCGGGCAATAGGAAGATGGCCTGGCACTTGTGGACCAACCGGTACAACTCGCCTCAAGGATTCGCATTCACCGGATACAAGGTTGTAGCCCGCGCACGCATATTGGGTCATGCGCTTGTTCAGGTAGGCATCGATTTTCGCACTGCTGCCGGTATTGTACACGAATTAGGAGTTTCGGACTGGTATTTCCACAAAAACGGCCAATGGCAGTTAATGACTTTCGATTCACGCAGTATCCAAACACAAACGGTGATGCAGCAAAGCCCTGTTTTTCTGCAAATTAAACTTGACACCAATACAGGAGTGGCTCATATCGGTTACAGTGGCCTGCTAAAGGGCCAATATCGGCTGGAATTTTTCAATGCAGCTGGTCAACAGCTGTGTGGTCATGATTTTGAAGTTGAGGGCGGAAGCGGTCGCATACAATTGCCCACATGTGCCGGGACTAGTGCCTTGATATTTAATATATCCGGTCCTTCAGGGAGCAACGGAGGAAAAGTGCAGTTTTTTTAAGCCAATCATTATCCAAAAAGATCATGCCATCAACACTCCAAATTGCGGTGGCTACATAACCGCTTTCAATGAAAGTTAACACTTTCTAAATTAATCGGATAGCACTTTTATGATAATTCGTTTGGTTTTCAGGGGGAATTGTTTGAGAAAATTTTGGTTTTTCCGAGAATAATTTAACTGCAAGCGTTCATAACTTTAATTCTTCATTTATAACCAACAAAAACCAATCGTTATGAAAAAATTCATTGTTATGGTGAGTGCCACAATGGTCATTGCATCGAACCTCTTTGCTCAGGACCCAATGTTCGAAAAGGGCGACAAAGTGGTAAATGTAGGCGTGGGACTGCTTTCGGCACTCTAAACCGGCTCGTACTACACCTCCAAAATGCCCCCGATCTCTATTTCCTACGAGCAGGGTATCATCGACAATGTACTCGATGTTGCTTCCATTGGCGTTGGCGGTTACATTGGCTTTGCCTCAGCCGAGTGGGAGTCCACCTTTTTAGGCGGGTCTTACGGCTGGAAGTACACAAATTTCATCATTGGTGCACGCGGCTCGTTTCATTATCCGCTGGTTGACAATCTGGACACCTATGCGGGTATTTTGTTGGGCTACAATGTGGTTTCGGCCAAAGAAATTGGCAACGTACCCCTTGGATTCAATGCCAGCTCAAGCGCAGCCATCTTTTCGGGTTACGTAGGGGGACGCTACTACTTCACCGATAAAATCGGCGCCATGGCCGAACTAGGCACTGGAATTGCTTATTTCAATATTGGTGTTGCGGTGAAGTTGTAAAGAATTGAAGATAAGCTTCTTAGAGTGACCCGAAAGGTCGCTCTATTTTTTTTGGGGGTGATAACTGTTGCTTTTTTTATTACGCTTGGAAACAGACTCTTTTCGGTGGAAGAAGATAGCATCAAAACTCCAGCGTCATCTGTATTCCGCCCGTCGAGGGTCTGCGGTTGCCTTCTTCCTCAGCAGGGGATGAATCTATTTTATCATCCGACTGCTCCTCGGTGTCCACGTCTTCCTGCATATTGTTGTCGCCATTGTCGGTTTCTGCGCCCACTTCTTCCTCAGTCTCTTCCGGCTCGGGAGGATTTAAAGGTTCAAGTTCAGTGATGATGTCTATAATGTTATTGCTCAGACGTTTGCCTTTTGCCTTAACGCTTTTCACGCCGATAAATTCTGCAACGTTCAGGGTCTCATCTACTGGCTGACGTCCTTTTTCATTGAGTTTGAAGCTCAGGCTAAGCATGGGCAGGGCGTCGAACATGATCTGCACAAAACGGCTTTCGGGGTGGTCGCCGATAAAACTGATGCGCTTGTTGCTGGGCGTTTCCTCCTCAATCTGGAAGCGTTTAAGATAGTGAAGCCCCGTTTCGCCTTCGATGTAGATGACCGAAAACACTTCGTCAGGTTCGAACTTGCGCAGGAAGAGCATATCGTCCTCAAAATGCGTCGAAAGGTCGAAAGAAGTGAGTTTGAAATCGCCGTTCGACATGATAGCCAGCAGTCGGTCGTCGCCCATAAACTGGCCCAGCAGTCGCCCGCGGCCGTCCGTATTTAGCCGTTGCACCGTATCGTCGTACCAGATGGACCGTGCGCCCAGTGTGCTCACGCCGTTCTCGCGCTTGTGGATGTTACGCACGGGATTCTTGGTTAGCAGATTACCCCGCGAGGATCTGCCCTTGATGGCGAGCTGGGCAAAATCGTACTCAAAACTGGGCTTTTTAAGCTTGGGTTTGGGTTTGAGGGTAACCTTCACAATCTCGGCTTCACCATTGGGATTGGCCGAGAAATAGTAAACCTTTGAATCGGCATTGCCGGCGGTGAGGTCATACTCCTTGTCGCGCGTAACGCCTACCACGGCAAAGCGTTTCACATACCAGGGGCCTTTTTTGCCATCGCGGTAGATCATGTTGTAGATGGTGCGGTCGTCGTTGCGCTTAAACACGGCCACATGGATAATGCCTTCTCCCACAAAGGTTTTGGCGGCAACCTTTGTAACCACAAAGCTGCCGTTTTCCCTGAAGACGATGATGTCGTCGATATCGGAGCAATCGGTCACAAACTCATCTTTGCGCAGCGAGGTACCGATGAAGCCTTGTGCACGGTTCACATAGAGCTTTTCGTTGTTGGCAGCCACAGCGGCAGCCTCGATATTGTCGAAATTGCGCAGCTCGGTTTTGCGCTCACGGCCTTTGCCGTATTTCTTTTTGAGCTGTTCGTAATAGAGGATGGTGTAATCAGTGAGGTGGTCGAGGTGGTTTTGCACTTCGTCCATCTCGGCCTCCAGCCCCCTGATGTGCTCGTCGGCCTTAAACGTGTTGTATTTGGAGATGCGCTTGATCTTGATTTCGGTGAGCTGTGCAATATCGTCGCGGGTTACTTCGCGCCTGAGCAAGGGTTTGAATGGATTTAGCGCCTTATCGATGGTTTCGAGCACTTCTTCCCAACTTTCACATTCTTCAATCTTGTTGTAAATGCGATTTTCGATGAATATCTTTTCAAGCGATGAATGGTGCCATTCCTCGTTGAGTTCGCCAAGCCTGATCTGCAGTTCTAGCCCCAATAAGGCTTTGGTTTGATTGGTATTGTGCTTCAGAATATCGCTTACGCCCAGAAAGGCCGGTTTGCCATCGAGGATCACACACACGTTGGGCGAAACCGAAACCTCGCATTGCGTGAAGGCGTAAAGGGCATCGATGGTTTGATCGGGCGAAACACCTTGAGCAAGGTGAATCAGGATTTCCACGTTTTCGGCGGTATTGTCGTCGATCTTGCGAATCTTGATTTTTCCCTTCTCACTGGCAGCGATAATACTGTCGATCAGTGAGGTAGTGGTTGTCGAAAAAGGTATCTCGTTGATTACAAGTGTTTTCTTGTCGAGCTGACCAATTCTTGCGCGAATACGAACCTTGCCGCCGCGTAGTCCGTCGTTGTATTTGGAAACATCGGCCAGTCCTCCGGTGAGGTAGTCGGGATAGAGCACAAAGTCTTCGCCTTTCAGGTAGGCTACGGAGGCATCGATGAGCTCATTGAAATTGTGCGGCATCACTTTCGAGGCCAGACCCACGGCAATGCCTTCCACACCCATAGCCAGGAGCAGGGGGAATTTGACAGGCAAGGAAATGGGCTCCCTATTCCTGCCATCGTAGGAGAGTTTCCATTGTGTCGTCTTAGGGTTGAAAACCACCTCGCTGGCAAACTTCGAAAGCCTCGCCTCGATATATCGTGGAGCAGCGGCGCTGTCGCCTGTGAGGATGTTGCCCCAGTTGCCCTGTGTATCGATGAGCAGGTCTTTTTGCCCGAGCTGCACCAGCGCATCGCCAATAGAAGCATCGCCGTGCGGGTGATATTGCATGGTATGCCCGATGATGTTGGCCACTTTGTTGTAGCGGCCGTCGTCGAGCTGCTTCATGGCGTGCAACAGGCGCCGCTGAACGGGTTTCAGCCCGTCGTTGATC
>DAIOUP010000185.1:0-5113 GCA_036759465.1 Bacteroidales bacterium | reverse complement strand
GGCCGGTCAACGCATTTTCGAGCCCGGTGATAATCCGCGCGAAAACGAAATGCGGCAGCGTCTGCAGAAACTTTGGAAAGAAAAGTACGGCTATTGAGCGGTCAACTTGATTTATTCAGCTGCCAGTCGCTGTTTGTAGACTGATAAAAGCTGTTTCTCCTTGTCAGGCAATTCCGGATAATGCAGGTCAAGCTGCGATAGTCTGTTTACCAATACATTGCTCACCGCATAACGCATAAACCATTTGCGGTCGGCCGGAATCACATACCAGGGCGCCCAGGGCGTAGAAGTGTGCGTGAGCAAATCGCTGTAGGCATTCATATACTCGTTCCAATGCTCACGCTCGTCAATATCGGCAGACTGAAATTTCCAGTTGCGCGACGGGTCTTCGAGCCTGCGCAAAAAGCGTCGTTTCTGCTGATCTTTGGAGATATTCAAAAAGAACTTGATAATTAGCGTGCCGTTCTCGCTTAGGTGTTTTTCCATATCGTTGATCTGACGGAAACGCATTCTCCAGAAATCATTGGTGATGTCGTTGAGGCCGTTGATTCCCGGTATTCTCTGGCGAAGAATAAATTGAGGATGCACCCTTGTTACAAGCACTTCTTCGTAGTACGAGCGATTGAAAATACCGACATTTCCGCGCTGAGGCAGGCAACAGTAGGTTCGCCAGAGGTAATCGTGTTCGAGCTCATGTTCAGTAGGAGCCTTGAAGCTGTATACCTGAGTGCCTTGCGGGTTGAGGCCCGACATCACGTGTTTTATCGTTCCATCTTTACCCGCGGCATCCATAGCCTGAAAAATAATCAACACGGCGTACCGGTTATCGGCATAGAGCTTATCCTGAATAGCAATTAAGGACTCTATGTTATTCTCCAGCGCTTTGGATGCCAGGTCTTTGTTATCGACCAACGAGACCCATTCAGTATTAAACCTTTCGGTATTGAGCTGCTGGCCTGGTGTTGCAAGAATTTGAGGGTTAATCGAAAGATCTTCCATAAGGGGTTGTTTTTATTGGCAGCAAGTTAAAACATTAAAAGGAGTTGATGTTACAATGCCGGTTTCAATGATGCCCTTGAATTCTTGGGCGGTTATTGTACTTTTGAAAATCTTTTTGCCCGTAATTCCTAAAATCACTGCAATACCACCCACATGATGAGTGCTGAGCACATCCTGTTCGTTTCGTCTGTTCTGTTATTGATAAGTCTTTTGGCCGCCAACAGGGCATTTCGCTACGGCATACCCACCCTTTTATTGTTTCTTGCAGTGGGTATGCTGGCAGGATCGGAAGGTATTGGAGGCATTTATTTCGACAGTCCGGTGCTTGCGCAGTTCATAGGTGTGGTTTCACTCAATTTTATTTTGTTTTCGGGGGGTCTCGATACCCGTTGGAAGGCTATTCAACCGGTGATGTGGCAGGGCGTCGTGCTTTCGACAGCAGGAGTTTTTGTCACTGCATTTAGCCTGGGTCTTTTCATTTACTGGCTAACCAGCCTGAGCCTGATCGAAAGTTTGCTCCTCGGATCAATTGTCTCCTCCACCGATGCAGCGGCGGTGTTCAGCATCCTGAGAGGAAAAAACCTGCGATTGCGTGGCAGGCTGCGGCCGCTCCTTGAGCTCGAAAGCGGTAGTAACGACCCTATGGCCTATGTGCTAACCATCTCATTCCTTTCCATGCTGGTCAATCAGGAGCAGTCGGCCGGTCGGCAGGTATTGCTTTTCCTGCAGCAAATGGTCCTTGGCGCGCTTGCCGGATATTTATCAGGAAGGTATGGACGCTTGTTAATCAATAAGATGCAGCTTGGTTTCGAAGGTTTATATCCTGCCCTCACCGTGGCTTTAATGCTGCTTGTATTTTCTCTTACTTCGATAGCCGGAGGCAACGGATTTCTGGCTATATACATCACGGCTGTCATGCTTGCCAATGCTGAGCTTATCCACAAAAACACCATTATCAAGGTGTTCGACGGACTGGCGTGGATCATGCAGATCGTCTTGTTTTTGACTTTAGGTTTGCTTGTATTTCCTAGTCATATCATTCCGGTGCTGGGCATCGGCATTCTGATTGCCATTTTCCAAATTATTGTTTCCAGACCCATTGGCGTTTTTCTTAGTCTATTGCCCTTCAGGATGCCCCTCAGGGAAATTGGTTTTACTTCGTGGGTTGGTCTTAGGGGAGCTGTTCCTATCGTATTTGCCACCTATCCGCTTATAGCCGGCATCGATAAATCGGACCTGATCTTCAACATTGTTTTTGCCATCTCTGTGGTTTCGGTACTGTTGCAGGGCACAACCATTCCTTTTGCGGCAAGGCTTTTTGGTGTTACAGAGAATGAGGCGCAGTCAGGACCGCAAAATTTATCCGACATATTTGAGGAGGAAACAAAAACATGCATGAAGGAGTTCGTAATACCCACTGGTTCAGCAGCTTCAGGCAAAAAACTCCTCGAACTAAATTTTCCTGAAAACGCCCTGATTGCGATGATCAAAAGAGATGGCACATACCTCATTCCGGGTGGCAATACTACTGTTAAAGAAGGAGACATTGTTGTTGTTATTGCCTCGAATCAAGAGGGATTGGAACAAGCTACTTCAAGTCTTTCACTTTAGGTGTCGATGAAACTCAGTTTATGATTTTAATAAGGGGAGCAATTTTTTGCTTAATCAGCTGCCTCGATTCCAAAAGTCAATAACGGCATAAATATCTTTACTGGACTGTTTTCAATGGCGTAGTTTCATACCTTTATACTTTGACTTACTTCTCGGGAAGCTAAACACTGGCACAAATCTTGATTCTTTCTACGCTGTTTACCGTATTTCGAAAAGATCAGCCCGCGTATATCTTTGCGGCATCCGGTATTCTTTCACCAAAAATCGTATAACATGAAAATCAATTTCCCTCTGAAAAAGATGCTTGGTCTTGTGGCTGTTGTATTTATGGCCTACGCACCAAATGCAAAATCGCAGACCATTCTCAAGGAAACCACCTACGACCCGGCAGGAAAAGCCAATATCGTTAACCTGCAGGAAGTGGTAATTGATAAGGAAAATAATGAATAGCGTCTGATCTTCCTCACCAAACAGACAAGTAGAAAATTGAAAGGCGAGCTGATGACTTTCGACCTGGACTTCAATTTCAAAAGTTCTGAGAAATTTGAAGAAGAGCTTGAACGAATGCGCACCCGTTTTGGATTTTCGCTCAACCTGTGTCCTGAAAGCCGCGAGCCGCTTCTGGCCTTGGAAGCCAATATGTTCACCGGACAGGCAGTATTTAAAAGAGGATTCATCGAGCGCTATTATAACTGGGAAGCAGGTTGGTGCGACGACCGTTTTAAGGTTGAAGAGCGTGTCAGGCCTCGCGGTGACGATGGTGAGAAAATCAAGCTCGTGGCATGGTGGACTAAAAATGACATCATCAAGTATCAGGCATTGCGCACGAACACCAAATACAGCTACAAAGGCGGCGGTATTACACAGATTACCCATACCCAAGGCCGGGGAGGACGCGTACGCGACCTGACCAGCGCCGAAGCCGGTGATGCTGTGCTTGTTGGTTTGCTGGCCGAAAAAGGGCTCGTAAAAGAGAATCTGGGTAAAAACTATATCGTACAGAAGTTCAGCGCCACAAAACTCGACAAGTTGGCCGAAACGCCGATCAACTTCTCAATTCCTGCCATTCCGATTAAAAATCAGCTGCTCGAAAGCGGTAATATGGCACTTGTATTTTATCGCGAGGATGGCAAATACGAATACATAGAGGTAAACTACGATACACAGGTGGAAAGACGTTTTGAAGTGCCTTCGCCAGTGCAGCAAAAATGGCTGATCCTCGATATTGAGGAATACGGAAATGCTGTATTTGTCCATGGTTTGGTTTCGACGACAAAAAATCAAAAACAGGTTTACGCCGAGGCCAGCATGGTACACGCCATAGCTCAGTCGAACGAAGCCCTGCTCAACGGTAAAACCTCTGGCTATATGATGATGAAAGTGACGGATAATGGCGTTGAGTGGATAAAAAATACACCTGTGGCCGAATTCAAAGCCAAAGCAGCTTCACCCGCCGGAGAAAAATCGAAGCCATACGCAGGCGGCCGGATTAGCATTACCGACCTTTACATAAATCCTCAAAATGAGATTCTGGTCACCGGCCAGCTGAAAAACAACAAAGGCGAACACCGGGATGTAACCTTCTTCCATTTCTCTCCCTCGGGCGATCTCATGAAGAGTTACACCTCTGCCCTGCGCGACAAAAACGATCAAAACAAACTCTTCCCCACCGAGCACGCTTTTATCAGCACCGAAAGCAATACTTACTGGACTGTTTTCGAGGTGGCCGGTGCCAAAAAAAGCGGTGCCACAGCCCGCACGCTCTATTATCCGCGCATTGCCACGGTGAAACCCAACGGCGGAGGGGTGAGCAGCTTTACTGACATTGGCGGACGTAAATTTTATCTCGACGATAAATATCCTGTCAACTGGCTAGAAGGAAATACCTATATATTTATAGGTGCATCGCGCAACGGCAAAAATCTGTGGTTCAACAAGATAAGGTTCGATTAAGCAATCTGTAATTATAAATTGTAAAAAGCGGCTTCCCTGAGCAGGGAGCCGCTTTTTGCTTAATTAATTGTTAAACAATATTTTAAAAGAATAAGGTCTTGCTTCTACTTTTATATTTGCGCAAAACAGATCAGCCATGAGACAGGGAAATGCCATATTAGCGTTCTGCTTAACGCTATTTCTAATAATAATTTACGCCGGAAACCTGAACGCCCAAAGTAGCAGCCGTAGCGCATCGTCAATGAAAAAGCCTGATTTTATGAGTTTGGCGCAGGGTAACGACACCCTCGAAGCGCTTGCGCATCTTTTTTTCCGGAAACGCAATGAGGCCAAAACGGGCTATTTGCTTGCCGGTGCTTCGTATGGGGCTTTTGTTGTTGGCTCTGTTGCTTTTGCGGTGGGCTCGGGGCTGTCGGGAGGAGATGACCCAGAAAACGAGATTCAGGCAGGCGCTGTGATTTTCAGTGCTGTGTTTTACACTTTAATCATCGGCTCGACTACGCGGTTGATACGCTACAACAAACAAAAGCTTTACAACCTGATGCAAAGC
>DAIOUP010000184.1:0-5125 GCA_036759465.1 Bacteroidales bacterium | reverse complement strand
GACAAATGCTTTATGATATTTTGACATAGTATTTTGACATAATCAAGTATTATCTAAAATTCAGCTCTGCAAACAATCCTGATTTAGTGTCAATTAAAACAGATGACTAAAAGTGCCCTTTCAACCTTTAGCAATGGTATAAAATTTGTCAAAAGGCAGACGGAATTGAAACAATAAAAAACAGTAAAGAAAGGAGGATTGAGCCATGACACTGGTAAGATTTAATGCGCAACTGCCATCGTTGTTCGACCGGTTATTCGACACCGAGCTGTTCGACTGGGCAAATCGTCATTTCTCGGCCACCAATACTACTATGCCATCGGTGAATATTCTGGAAACAGAAGATCACTTTGAAGTGGAGGTAGCGGCACCTGGCTTGAAGAAATCCGATTTCAAGGTTCAGCTCGACCGCGATGTGCTCACCATCTCGAGCGAAAAAAGGGATGAGAAAGAGGAAAAAGAAGGAGAAAGGTTTACCCGTCGCGAGTTCAGTTATCAATCGTTCAGCCGCTCTTTCACCCTGCCGAATTCGGTCGACAGCGACAAAATCAAAGCCACCTATACTGACGGTATTCTAAAGGTAGTTATTCCTAAACGGGAAGAAGCAAAGCCGAAACCGGCCAAACAAATTGAAATTCACTAATTGCAGCAGCTAAATGATCTGGCCGCCTTCGGGCGGTTTTTTTATAATTCAACCACCAGACCGTCGTAAGCCATTTTCATCCCCGAAGGCAATAGCTGCTCAACCTCAGCACTTTTGCCCATCAGATGGCTAACATGAGTAAACCACGTTTGACCAGCTCCAATTTTTCTTGCTGCTTCAATGGCTTCGGAGAGCGAAAAATGTGAAATGTGTTTTTCTTTTCGCAACGCATCGATGATAAGTACCTTAAGGCCTTTTAGTTGTTTATACGCAGCAGGCGGTATGTAGCTGACATCGGTGATATAGGCCAGATCGCCAAAACGAAATGCAAAAACGGGCAATCTGTGGTGCATGACCATAAAAGGGTTAACTTCAATATCCCCAATCCGGAACGGCTCATCTTTAAGCAATTGCAGGTCAAACTCTGGCACGCCCGGATAAGGATTGTCGGAGAATGCGTAAGAAAACTCCTTTCGGATATCTTTTTGGTCATGAGCACTTGCAAAAACCTTCATGGGTTGACGCATCAGGTAGTTGAACGAGCGCACATCGTCGAGGCCCGCAATATGATCCTTATGCGTATGCGAAATCAGGATAGCATCGAGCTTTCGCAACCCGGCCCGAAGCATCTGCTGGCGGAAGTCGGGGCCCGCATCCACAACAATTGCTGTTTTGCCATGCTCCACCAATATGCTCGATCTGAGCCGCTGGTCGCGTGGATTGTCAGAAGTGCAAACCGCACATTGACAACCAATTACAGGAACGCCCTGCGATGTTCCGCTGCCGAGAATGGTTATCTTCAAACGCCAACAATTTCAGACAAAAGTAAAACATCCCTCAGCTGAGTCAGGCATGGATCACAGGCTATCTTCCCCAGAAGATTAAAAAACCTCCTCAACATTATCAAAACACAAAATTTAAAAGCAGTAATTTTACCGCCCAACTTTGTCAAATATGGCTCTGAGGTATTTTCTTCGAAGGCGCATCCAACGCCATATCCAGGGCGCAAAAACACCCGTGCTCCAAACACTCGATGAGGCCGACAGTCTCATTATCATAACACAAGTGCAAGGCAATGAAGCGGTTATACTGCTCAACCGGCTGCAAGGCCGATTCCCTCAGGCCACTGATATCGCGCTGATTAATCTGAACAAGGAGAAAAAACTCACTGTTTTGCGCGATGGCCACCGAACCCTGATCGAAACGGGAACAAATAACCTCACATTTTTTGGCGGACTGAGTAGCTCCCTGTATGAACTGATTAAAGATCTGGGTACATCGGTTCTTATTAATACCGATAATGGTTCGGCTGATTTGCTTCACCTGATAGCTGCCAACATTCATGCCGGATTGAAATGCGGAATGCATAATCCTTTCGAGCTGCCGCTCTACAACCCGCTAATTACCCCTGAAACAAATCAAACCCCCGAAGAGTTTATCGAAACGGTGAATGCTTATATGAAGTCGCTCACCGGAAAAAAATAAACGGAATCCAAAACCACCAGAAGATTAAAATATGAAGCATAAATTCTCAGGAACCGGTGTAGCGCTCATCACACCGTTCCGGCCTGATGGCAGCGTCGATATTCCGGCCCTCAGAAAGCTTGTAGATCATGTTGTTACAGGCGGAGTGGAGTACCTCGTTGCGCTAGGCACCACAAGTGAGGCGGCCACACTAAACGAAGATGAAAGAACGCTGGTGCTGGAAACAATTCTTGAGCAAAACGGCGGCAGAGTGCATACAATAGCAGGAGTGGGAGGAAACAATACTGCAGAAGCGGTGCAAAAGCTCAGCAAAGGTCTTCCTAAAGGCGTCGACGGCGTACTTTCGGTGGTTCCATACTACAACAAACCAACGCAGAACGGTATGTTTGCACATTTTGCTGCTGTGGCTCAGGCTACCGATCTGCCTGTCATATTGTACAATGTGCCAGGCCGGACGGCTTCGAACATGAAAGCCCAGACAACACTTAAGCTGGCGCATACCTTTAGCAATATTGTAGCGGTGAAAGAGGCTTCGGGCGACCTGCTCCAAATGATGGAAATTATTGCCGGTAAACCAGAAGGCTTCGCATTGCTTTCGGGCGACGATGCCCTTACACAGCCCATTATCGCCATGGGTGGCGAGGGTGTGGTTTCAGTTGTTGCGAACGCCTGGGCTCGGCCTTTCAGCGATATGGTACGTCATCAGTTGGCCAACCGTACGCATGAAGCGCAAAAGCTTCATTATTTATTGCTCGAAACCATCAACCTGCTTTTTGCCGAAGGAAACCCCGGTGGCATCAAAGCCTTGCTCAATCACATGCAAATCTGCGAAAACGCATTGCGTTTGCCGTTGGTAAAAGTGAGCGAAGCCCTGAGCGGAAAGCTTCTTCAACAAATGAATCAAATTAACCAGAACCTCAAACCATAACCTTCAATGACACGTTTCCTTGCAATCGTTGTGTTGCTGCTTGCCGCATCCCATTTGTTTGCGCAGCAACCCGACCTTCTTCAACTTCAAACTGAACGACAGGAATACTACTTCAGCCTCCCTGCCGACAATCCTAAAACTATTGCCCAGCTTAGCCGTCTGGTTTCACTCGACGAGATTCTGCCCGGTAAGGTAATTGCTTATGCCAGTCCCGACCAGTTCGAACGAATTGTTGCTTTGGGCTATAAGCCAGAGCTACTTATGCCTCCAGGACTGGAGGTGCCGGCCGGGGAGCTTCGCATGCTCGATGTGGATCAGCTCGATCAGAAAAGTAGCTGGGATTTCTATCCCACGTATCCTGCCTATGTGAGCATGATGCAGGAATTTCAGACTACCTATCCCAACCTTTGCACCATCTTTAATATAGGCAACCTTAATAGCGGACGTCAACTCCTTGTGGCGCGCATCAACAACGGCAACCCCGCCGGAAAACCTCAGTTTTTGTACACTTCGTCGATGCATGGCGACGAAACAACTGGTTACGTACTCACACTCAGGCTCATACATTATCTCTTATCGAACTATGGAATTAATCCAAGGGTTACCAGTCTGGTCGACCAGATGGATATCTGGATCAATCCGCTTGCCAATCCCGACGGCACCTACTGGGGTGGCAACAACACTGTAAGCGGCTCACGTAGAGGCAATGCCAACAATGTGGATCTCAACCGCAACTACCCCGACCCGCTCGACGGACCTCACCCCGACGGCAACTCATGGCAGCCCGAAACGCAGGCTTTTATGGCGTTTGCTGAGCAGCGAGACTTTGTTATGGCCGCCAACTTCCACGGTGGCGCCGAAGTGATCAACTATCCCTGGGACACCTGGCAGCGCCGCCATGCCGACGACAACTGGTGGATTTATGTGAGCCGCGAATATGCCGACACCGCTCAGTTTAACAGCCCGGCCGGCTATATGACACAATACAACAACGGCATCACCAACGGCTACGACTGGTATCGCATTTCGGGTGGCCGGCAGGACTATATGAACTATTTCCAAAACTGCCGTGAGGTGACTGCAGAAATTTCGAATACGAAAACCCTGCCTGCAGCCCAGCTTCCGGCCTATTGGAACTACAACTACCGCTCGCTTCTCAACTATATGAATCAGGCCTTGTATGGCATTTGTGGAACAATTACCGACTCCGTTACCGGACAGCCTATTATGGCAAAAGTGGAGGTTTTAGGGCATGAACTCGACAATTCCCATGTATTTAGCGCATTGCCAGCTGGAAACTATCACCGTCCCATTAAAGCTGGAACCTATAATCTGCGATTTACGGCCACCGGTTACCACTCAAAGACAGTAAATAACGTTAGCCTTTCGGATAAACAAAAAGTAATTGTCGACGTGCAGCTTGTACCTGGCGCTATCATTGCCGACTTTACGGCAAGTGCTTACAACATCCCCAAAGGCGGCTCCGTCAACTTTACCGATGCCTCATTTGGGCAAAACATCACCTCGTGGCAATGGCAGTTTCCGGGCGCCAATCCACCCTCGTCCAACCTGCAGAACCCGAACAATATCATTTATCCCAACGCCGGCACCTTCGATGTGCAGCTTACTGTGACCAATGCCAGCGGACAGTCGCACACAATCCTGAAACCTAACCTGATCAACGTTACTTCGCAATACGTGATGGGCAACGGGCAATTTTACACCTGCGAAGGAACGTTTTTTGACCCGGGCGGACCAACCGGTAATTATGGTAATAATCAGGAATTTATTGCAACCTTTATTCCTGACACTCCGGAAGCCTTAATGCGCGTACAGTTCACGGCCTTCGATCTCGAAGCCAACAGTACCTGCGCCTACGACTGGCTAAAAATTTACAATGGGGCCAACACCTCAGCCCCCCTTATCGGCACCTGGTGCGGCACCAACTCTCCCGGTACAATTACCGCCAGCAATCCGCAAAAAGCCCTGACCTTCCATTTCAAATCCGACGGATCGGTTGTTCGTTCGGGCTGGGCTGCCAACCTTAGCTGTTTCTCTACAGTGTCGAT
>DAIOUP010000183.1:0-5136 GCA_036759465.1 Bacteroidales bacterium | reverse complement strand
AACGCCACCTGTGCTCAAGCGCGACAGCATCACGGGCAACCCTATCCTCATTCCGGGGACTGACAAATACGAGATTGCCAAGGGTCGCGACGATGAAGTATCGGTTGTGGCGGGCATGTTGCAATCGTTCTACGATGCTCCCAACGGCATGAGTGAGGAATTTCGTGAGCTGTACTACTCATTTGGTGTCGAGTATTGGTACAACAACGCTTTCGCCCTGCGCGGCGGTGCTTTTTATGAAGATAAGACCAAGGGCAACCGTAAGTTTTTCACCCTTGGAGCAGCTTTAAAGTACAATGTTTTCGGGCTCGACTTCTCTTACCTTATCCCCGTAGATGCACGCAACAACCCGCTCCAGAATACTGTGCGTTTTGCACTTACCTTCGATCTGGACGCCGCTTCGCGCGCAAGGAAAAATTAGTTTCCGACCTGGTTGACATAAATTATTAACCTAACATGGGCAGCATATCAATAGAATGTTGCCCATTTTATTTTTTCGCCCACTACTCACTGTTCCTGTTCTCAAGATATTCAGGATCGAACCCAAGGAGGTAAACCTGTTTAGTTGCCCTTGTAAGGGCAGTGTAAAGCCATCGCAAATAGTCGCTGTCTATATCCAGTTCACTTTTTCGCCCCTGTTCAAGAAAAACTACCGGCCATTGTCCGCCCTGGGTTTTGTGGCAGGTGAGTGCATAGGCATATTTTACCATGAGCGCATTGTAATACGGATTGACCGCCAGTTTCGCTAATCGTTTACGGCGCGATGACTCTTCGGCATAATCTTCTTCCACTTTGAGCGCAAAAGCCCTGAAGGCCTCATCGCTGAGCGAAGGTCCGGGGGCATTGAGCGTGTCGAGCAAAAGCTTTACCTGAAAGGCCGGCATATCGGGATAGTCAACGAGCCTAACCTCAGCCTCTGCAAACATTTGGTCATAAAGGTTTTCGCAGCGTATCACCCTCACAACTTCGATGATATCGCCGTTGGCAATAAAGCCACCCTCTTCCGGGTCGCTCAGCCAGAAGTAATTGTTTTTGACCACCATGAGCAGTTCGCCGGCCGACAGTTCGCCTTCCAGCCCCAGTATGCGCTGCCTTATGGCCTGATTGAACCGGTTGGCGGCATAATTGCTACGGCAAATAACTACCGCTTCCGAGAAATCGTGGCGTCCAAAATGTTCCATCAAACTGTCCTCAAAATCACTGCCTGACAGAGACCGAATATCACCTTGGTTTACAATATTCAGCAATGGCAGAGCAAAGTCATTCCGGCCGAGCTTTTCGCGAAGCTTTGTGGCGTTGTTCAAGATGCCCGATTCGAGGCTTTGCCGCATGACCTCGGTGAGTTCGAAGCCTGCTGCCGTTACAGGATAGCGGCTTTGCAGATATTGCAGATTAAGTGCCGGGCTCAGCGGCAGGCCCACAGGCGGAAGCTGTGCCTGATCGCCAACAAGGACAATACGGCAGTTTTGTCCCTCAGCCACATATTCCATCAGGTCGTCGAGGAGGCTTTTTCCTGTCAGGCTTTCGGCAGCCGTGTCGGGTATCATCGAAGCCTCATCGATCACAAAAACCGTTTTCCGGTGCTTGTTGGGCGCCCTTACGATGCGCATGCTGCCATCGGCAAGGCGTGTCTGAAAATAGATTTTTCGATGAATGGTTGATGCGCTCATGCCGGTATAACTGCTCAACACCTTGGCTGCACGGCCGGTAGGGGCAAGTAATACTGCATGCATGCCCAGCACAGGAAGTGTTTTTACGATGGCTGCCACCAGCGATGTTTTGCCTGTGCCGGCGTAGCCGCGCAGCAAGTACAGCGGATTGGGCTTGTCGGAAAGGAGAAAGGCCGATAAATGATCGATGACCTTGCTTTGGCCTGAGGTAGGCGTAAAACCGAAAGCCTTTTCAAGCAGTTGACGCAGGGTTGAGCGATCCATCAGAACGGATAACCAATACCGAAGTTCCAAACGAGGTCGCTCATACTCAGTTGCTTGAATTGCCAGCGATTGCCCGATGGCAGGGCGGGGTCGTGCAGGGGTACGGCAGCATCGAGCCTGAAAACGAAAAACGAGAAATCGAGCCTGAAACCTACTCCGGCATCAACAGCAAACTCCTTATAAAATCTGTTCAGTTCAAAATCTCCTGCCTCAATCTCCTCTTTTCCCGGCAAACTCCATATGTTGCCGGCATCAACAAACAGAGCGCCTTTGAGATAGCTGTATATAGGAAAGCGAAACTCGACATTGCTTTCGAGTTGCATGCTGCCAAAGCGTTCTATGCTGAGGGTGTCGCGATGGCTACCCGGACCAAGTTGCCTGAAAGCCCATCCGCGCATGCCGTTGGCACCGCCGGCATAGAAACTCCTTTCGAAAGGCAGGTCGTTCGAATTGCCAAAAGGCAACCCGACACCCGCCATCCCCCTGAAGACTAACCTAAGCTCCGGGTTGAATATTTTAAAAAACCTGTAGTCGGCATCGAAACGCACAAACTGCGCATAGCGGATGCCCAGCAGGGATGTGAAATTATCCTGTTTTTCAAAAATGGGCAGCTTTTTGAAGACTGACAACAGGTTGCCGGCACTCTCGGTATTTAAACGAAAATAGTGGAAGTCGCGTATGCGATTGATATTCTGATTGGTAAAGACATAGCTGTAGCGCATTCCGAGTATCAGGTGGTCCGAGTATTGGTTGCGCAATCGCTGATTAGCAGTTTGATTGAGAAAAGCTTCGAACTCAGGGCTAAGGTTCACTTTGATCGAACTGAGCGAAACGGGACTAAAGAAGTGGGTCACCCTCGGGTTGGTCATCCAGTCGTAGCCAAAATTGAATCGCAACATGGTGCGGTCGTAATTGGGCCTGTTTTGGGTGGATATACCGAGGTTGAGGGTGGTTTTTGGCAGGTATTCCCGTGCAAATTTTCTTAGTCGCAATGGGCTTACAAAGCGAGGAATAAGCAAACTGGCGTCGAGGCCTGCTTCCCGGGTGTTAAAGAGCCTGTTATCGGTTTCGCCCGTCGAAAGGCGTTGTGCTTCCAAACCTCCGTTAAGCCTGAGTCTGAATATTTCGGCTCCCTTGAAAAGATTACGATTGGTATAAACTAAACTTCCCCGCATGCCAAGGTCGCCTCCGGAGTTAGTTCCTTCAATTTCAAAGGAATAGGCGTGCAAACGTGCCCTTTGCAGGTAAACGTGCGCATCTATCCACTTTCCGGGCCAGATATCATCGTTGTTGACTCCTGCGGCGGTTGTGTCGAAATTGATGTTGGAAGCGCGGTAAATTTTCAGGTTGTTGAGGCCCTTGTAGGTTTGACGCATGCGGTCGATACTTATTGGTTCGCCCTGATAAAACTGGATTACCTGCCGGAATGTTGATGGCTTGATGCCGATGCGTCCGGGACTGACAAAAGTAAGTTGTGATGGTTTGTCGTTCCACGGATTCCGCAGCTTGTATTGCATGGTGTCGGTGGGCGTTTGTCCACCTCCAAAAGGCTGGTGCAGAGGATAAACAAAAACGTTTCTTATAAAATAGGCCTGATGCGTTTCGCCTGCTCCCTGCTGCAGGAAACCCGGGGGCTCTATCCGCATATTAAGCCTGACCGACTTGAACAACTTGCTGCTATCGGCTTCAAACCTCACAAAATCTTTGCTGAAATAATAGAAACCATTGTTTTTGAGCAGGTTGGTCACTCTGTCGCGCTCGGCGTCCATCACATAGGCATTAAAAAGATCGCCTTCTTTCAATAAGCTTTCTGCGGTGTCGGCCATCACCAGGCGCTCTAATTGTGAGTCTTCGATAGTGCGTTTGAACTCGCTGATCGCATATTCCGGGCCGGGTTTGATGATGTAGGTAACGCTTGCGTTATTTTTTTTCCGCTTTACCTCATAAGTGGTTTCGGCCTCAAAATAGCCGATATTAAATAGGTATTGCCGCATTTGTCCGGCGGCATTGCGTGTGATCTGCTCTTCGAAATAGATGGGCGTTCGCCCAAAGCGGCCGTTGATAAACTTTCGGAGACCTTTCTTTTTTTCGCCCCAGCGGTAATGCATCCAAAGGCCCGGACGCATGCCAAGAATATGTGGCATGGCTTTGGGCTGTGCCAAAACAAGCAGGTCGGATGAGGTAAATGCTACCGGCTTGTCTTCGATCCTGACGGTGTTTTTGTGCATCAGTAGCTTTCCTTCAGGGATGTATCGCGCTGGCGAACACGACACTACAAACAACAGTGCAATCACTGCAATCCAGAAAATTCCGAAGTTAAAAACGGATGCCCGCTTTTGGTTCATACGTCAAATTGCACTCGGACAAATGTACAATAAATGCCCATCGTTAGCGGCAGACAGGGGTATAGTAAAATCAAAAGGTGCACGAAAAACCAGTTTTCGCGCACCTTCTCATTGCATGGAACGGTAAAATCAGATCGTTTCGGTTTCTACCACCTTGGCCAGTAAATCGGCATAGGGGATGACAAGCAATTTGCGACCCTCGAAAGTAACTTCGGTGCCAGAATATTTTTTGAAAAGCACCTTATCGCCTACGCTGATGGCTGGTTTTTCGATATTGCCTATGGCCAGCACGGGGGCAATCTGGGGTTTTTCCTTTGCAGTATCGGGAATGATAAGGCCCGATGCAGTGCGCTGTTCGCTCTTGTCCTCGGTCAGGTCGAGAATTACCTGTTCGTTAAGTGGTTGTAACTCTTTCATTTTGAATCGTTTTTATGATTGTTGTGTTGATATGCCCAAAAGACTGTTGATTCTGTTTTTATCGAACCCAACCACAATAGTGCCTTCGATATCGGTTTGCGGAACGCCTTGTTGGCCGCTTCGTCTTACCATTTGTTCGGCGGCCTGCTGATTGCGCGAAACGTCGATTTCGGTAAATTGTATATTGTTGGATTTCAGGTAAGATTTCAGGGTATTGCACCAGCTGCATGTAGGTGTTGTATAAACGGTAACGCGTTTCTGTCGGGGCTGTCCGCTTACATTCAAAGGGTGAAAGTAGGCTTCTTCGAAAAGGTTGATATAGTGCGAAGGTTCGTTGCAGCCTTTAACCACATTGATAAACCTGTCGCCTTCGAAAACCAGAAGCGATGGAGCGCTGGTTACGCCATAAACGCTGTGTATGTCGCGTACAACACTTACAT
>DAIOUP010000182.1:0-5146 GCA_036759465.1 Bacteroidales bacterium | reverse complement strand
ACCGTCATCGTGTTGCAGAGTGAAATTCATCGCATCAATGCGTTTGAAATACTCTTTATTGATTTCGCTGAACAGACCGGGTTTCTCGGCCGGACTGCTGATCAGCACATCCGACAGTCGGGCCAGCAGCGGCCCCATCAGATCGATGGTTTCCACGTTAAAGTCCCGGCTGCAGGTGATCATGTACTCCCTCAACTGATTCGAAACCAGCGTGTGAACGATGAAAGCTTCCTTTACTGCTGCCTCTTTCACAAGATCCAGAATCCGCTGCTTGGTCCGTATCTCTTTAAATACCTCTATGCTCACCTGCTGAGCCGGAAACTGCGTTAAGGCCGCACTCAGCGCCTGACTGGCCGTGCGCCCTGTTCCGTCGGATATCACAAAAATCACTGCCATAGTATGCCGCGCGCGATTCAGAAGCCGTATTCGTAGTAAAACTTCGACATCTCGGAGCCTACATCCCGAAACTCAATGTGGTGGTTGGTGCATCCCTTGCGCGAACACACTAGCACTACCCCGCCGGCGCGGATGACAAATTCCACCATGGGGGCCTCGCAGTAACGGCAATGCTCTACCGACGACAGCTCTTTGTTGCAGTGCGGACAAAACATGCCCACAATTTCACCGTCTTCTACCTCAATACTGAGTTTTTTATCATATTCGCCGTAAACGCTGCTCATCCAGAGCACCCCACGGTCGTGCTCCGTTTCCACGTTCACCTTCACCGAGGCATGTCCGTTAAACTGAACCTTTTCGTCCATGAGCGAGGCATCGCAGTGGATGCATTTTACCGAAAGCGCAACCTGTTTGCTCATCACGTTAGCTTTTAATGGTTTGAACTGAGTGAATTCTTTCGAAAGATACGAAATAAAGGGCTGAAAATCAAGTTTTTTCATTGTTAATTCGTTAACACAAACAGACTTATCACCCCTCGTCTGATCAAAGAGCCCAAAACCAAGTTAGAAGAGCTAAGTGAGAAAGCACTCAATAAAAAACTACCTGATTCAACCCCCAACTCCCAATCCCCACTCTGCCATTCACTAATCACTACTCACTACTCACTACTCACTACTCACTACTCACTACTCACCATAAAAATTGCTACTTTTGCGCCCCGAAACCCTGATTTGTCAATTGCATGGAACTCAGCAGCAAATACAACCCCGCCGAACTCGAAGAACGCTGGTATGCCCACTGGATGACCAAAGGCTATTTTCATTCCGAACCCGATGAGCGTGAGCCCTATACCATAGTAATCCCGCCGCCCAACGTGACCGGCGTGCTGCACATGGGCCACATGCTCAACAACACCATTCAGGATGTGCTCATTCGTCGCGCCCGCATGAAGGGCTACAACGCCTGTTGGGTGCCGGGCACCGACCATGCCAGTATTGCTACCGAGGCCAAGGTGGTGAACAAGCTGAAAAGTCAGGGTATTGAAAAAGCACAGATCAGCCGTGAGGAATTTCTGGAGCATGCCTGGGAATGGACACACAAGCACGGCGGCATCATCCTCGAGCAGCTCAAAAAACTCGGCGCCTCCTGCGATTGGAAACGTACGGCCTTCACCATGGACGAAAGCCTTTACGAATCGGTGATTGATGTATTTGTTGATCTATACAATAAAGGTCTGATCTATAGGGGCGTACGCATGGTCAACTGGGACCCCCAGGCGCTCACGGCCGTATCGGACGAAGAGGTATTTTACAAGGAAGTGCAGTCGAAACTCTATTATGTGCGCTACAAAGTTGAAGGCGAAAATGACTACATCACCATTGCCACCACCCGACCTGAGACCATACTGGGCGACACCGCTGTATGCGTGCATCCAAAGGATGAGCGTTTTGCAAGGTTTCATGGCAAAAAGGTGATAGTTCCGTTGGTCAATCGGCCTGTGCCTATTATTGTGGACGAATACGTTGACCGTGAGTTTGGTACGGGTGCTTTGAAAATCACCCCGGCGCACGACATCAACGACTACAACCTTGGCCTGAAACACAACCTGCCTTCAATCGACATTTTCAACGACAACGGTACCCTTAGCGAGGCAGCCGGACTGCTGGTGGGCATCGACCGCTTCGAGGCGCGCAAAGCCATTGTTCCGCTGCTCGAAGAAGCAGGATTGCTGGTCAAGACAGAGGACTATGTCAACAAGGTGGGTTTTTCGGAGCGCACCGATGCCGTCATCGAACCGCGCATCTCCCTGCAATGGTTTTTGCGCATGCAGGCCTTCGCCAAACAGGCACTCGAAGTGGTTGAAAACGATACCATTCAGTTTCATCCGCCGAAGTTTAAAAACATCTACAGGCATTGGATGGAGAATGTCAAGGACTGGTGCATTTCGCGCCAGCTTTGGTGGGGGCAGCGCATACCGGTATATTACCTCCCCAATGGCGGCATGGTGGTAGCCAAAAGTGCCGAAGAGGCGCTGACCGAAGCCCAAAGCCGGTGGCCCGAAGCCGGTTTCATTGCTGCCGATCTGCGTCAGGACGAAGACGTAGTGGACACCTGGTTTTCATCATGGCTCTGGCCTATTTCGGTATTCGACGGCATCCGTCATCCAGACAATCCGGACATGAAGTATTATTATCCTACCAACGATCTTGTTACCGCCCCCGATATCATATTTTTCTGGGTGGCCCGTATGATCATGGCCGGACTAGAGTATCCCAAAGATATTCCTTTCAAAAATGTTTATTTCACCGGTATCGTGCGCGACAAGCACGGCCGTAAGATGTCGAAAACCTTAGGCAACTCGCCCGACCCACTCGATCTTATAGCCAATTACGGCGCCGATGGCGTGCGTATGGGCATGCTGCTCACTGCTCCGGCAGGCAACGACCTGCCCTTCGACGAAGCCCTTTGCGAACAGGGTCGAAACTTTAGCAACAAAATTTGGAATGCACTCCGTCTTGTCAAAGGCTGGACTTTAGACGTCTCAGCCCTGCGCACCGAAGCAGCCAGAGCGGCAGCCCTTTGGTTTGATGCACGGTTCAATCAGGTGCTCGCACAAACCGAGGATGACTTCGCAAAATTCCGCTTGTCCGACGCCTTGATGGGAATCTACAAGCTGGTGTGGGACGATTTCTGCTCCTGGTATCTAGAAATGGTAAAGCCCGAATACGGCAAGCCAATTGATCCTGAGACGCTTGTCATAACGAATAACTTCTTCAAAAAGCTGATGCAGCTGCTCCATCCTTTCATGCCTTTCATCACCGAGGAGGTATGGAGCCATCTGAAGCAGTCGGAACAAGAATGCGATATCATCATCTCACAACTGCCTATGGCTGAAAAGTTTAACGAAGAAGTGTTGAAGCAGTTCGAATTTACTGCTGAACTGGTTAATGCTATACGCAAGTTCAGGGCAGAGAAAAATATACCTATGCGCGATAAGCTTAACCTGAAGCTTAAGGAAATTCCGCAGGATTATTCGCGCATTTTTGATGCCGTTGTGATCAAGCTTGGCAACCTTGAAAGCCTCAGCGAAGTGGATGAGGCGCCAACCGGAGCGCTTGGATTTGTGGTGCGCAGCACCGAATGCTTTGTGCCTGCCCTGGCAAGCGTCAATACCGGGGAAGAACGCAGCAAGATTCAGGCTGAGCTCGAATATACCCGCGGCTTCCTGAGGTCGGTGGAGGCCAAGCTGGCCAACGAGCGTTTTGTGGCCAATGCCCCGGCCAAAGTGATTGAGACCGAACGCAAGAAGCAATCCGATGCGCTGGCGCGCATAGCCGTGCTCGAAAAGCAGCTGGCTTTGCTGGAAGCTTGATTTAAGGGACGAGGGACGGGCATCCGGTTGCTTGGTACTTGTTGCCGGGTGCCGGGAGTTGTTACGGGTTAAGAGTTACGTGTTGGAAACAACCACACGATATTCACCATTCACCGTTCACCACTCACCATTCACCAACCCCCAACACTATTCAAATTTTTCCCGACTTTTGCCGTTAAGCCTTTGAGCGAATCAAATCCGACACCCCATGCGCTTTGGCCTGCTGGTCAATGGTCCATTCCTTCAACGCTGGCAATACCAGACCGTCCAACATCTTCTAAACGATGGACACGAACTGGTAGTGGCTATCGAGCGCGAGGAAACTTTCCGGCCTGTTTCTTTTTTCACTAAGATTGCCAAATATCCTTATAAGTGGCTCATATACAGGTTTTGGCAGCGATTCTTTTTCCGGCCGGAGGCGAAAAATACTATCGACATCAGCGGACTTCTCACGGGGATTGACACTATAAAATGCTCGCCCGAACTGCGTGGCAAAACCGAATGGATACCTGATGAAGTTGTTGACAAAGTCAGACAGCACAATCCGGATTTTCTGCTGCGTTTTGGTTTCAACATCATTCGCGGAGGCATACTCGATGCTGCAACTTATGGCGTTTGGTCGTTTCATCACGACGATGAACAGGTAATTCGCGGCGGACCGCCCGGCTTTTGGGAGGTGTTTTATGGGTACAATACCAATGGCGTCATGCTGCAACGCCTTACAGAAAAGCTTGATGCCGGACCAATTATCGACAAAATCTGGCTGCCTGTGATCAGGCACTCTTACGAGGCTCATCTCGATATGCTGTTGTCCGAAAGCGCTTTCATGCCGGCCCGCGCCTGCCGCAGCGTTGCTTTGCATGGAATGAAGACCAAAAAGCCCGAAACAGTCGGTAAGCTATATCGCAACCCAAACAATATGAGTATGTTGCGATTTCTGCTTATGATGCCCTTTCGAAGAATTGGCTTTCACCTGCAGCAGCTTTTTCGGCCGGAAAGCTGGTGTATCGGGCTTGCAGAGGCTGATCATAAGAAAGCAACCATTAGGCCAGAACTTTCGAATCTAATAGTGAAGTGGATTAAACATCCCGACAGGGCGCAATATTTTGCCGACCCTTTTATTGTTGATTATCAGAGCCAAACGATCATTCTGGCGGAACAATTCAACTATCATACCGGACGAGGTCGATTGGTGAGGCTCTTTTCGGAAAATGATTTGATGGCCGTCGAAGTTCAAACGCCCGACACAATACATCGGTCATTCCCTTTTTTATTTGTTTACGGAGATAAACTCTATTGCCTGCCAGAGTGCTATAATTCCAAGACAATCACTTTGTTTGAGTTTAATCCGGTTAATAACCGTCTGGAAAATCCGCT
>DAIOUP010000181.1:0-5147 GCA_036759465.1 Bacteroidales bacterium | reverse complement strand
CCTCTGATGTCCGATTCGTAAAGGTACTTGTTGTGCACCCTGGCCACCACCAAACCTTTCTGCGGGTCGGCCGAAGGGCCGCAGGCAGTGGCAAGAAGCATCAACAGCAGCGCCGTTGCAACAGGCTGGAGCTTCATTAATAGCGGGATTTTAGCTGTGCAAGCACCTTTTTGTTCACCTTGACCGGATATTTGGCCCGCAGTTCGTCGACCCAGAGCTTTTCAAGCTGGTTCTGATAGTCTGATGTAATGATGCCTCGGGCTTCTTCGAGGGCCTTTGGATGGGCTGGCATCAATTGGTTGATGCGAACAAAGACCGTATTCCTGTCGGCCTCGCTGTCAAAGCGTGCAACAGTTCCAATGGCCCATGCAGTCTGATCAACATAGCGGTTATCGCCCTGCTCAAACTTTCCGGGCTGAATGCGCACGTTTTTAAGTTCGCTCTCCTGGATGGCCAGCCTGAGCTGCTCTTCATCATTCGCTTCGCGAACGATCTTTTCAACAGCAGCCACCTCATCTGCAGCGTTCACCGTGATGATGGTGGCCGCTACGCGGTCTTTCCACACATAATTTTGCTTGTTCTCGTCGTAGAAGGCCTGAAGGCCGATGGTGTCCTTAACGGCCTTGGTCCAGACCATGCGGTCCATGAGTTCGAAAAGCAGAATGCCGTCGTGGTATTCTTTCATGAGGGCCGCAAATTCGGGATAACGTTTTTCGAGGCGGGCGTCCTCGTAATCCAATACAGTCTTTGTCACAAATTCATTAAAAAGCTGGGTGCCATATACTTCGGGTCGCAGATTCTGCTGTGGCACCTGAGCATCCTCAATATGTTTGGCAAACTGGGCAAGTGTGTATTGATTTTTGCCAAGCTTAAAGAGGGGTGTTTTGCTGTTTTGGAAAGGTTTAGCGCTGAAGCTGCCCTGAATGAGGGTGCTGTCGAGCGAGGCGATAAACTGGTTGAGGTTCTTGTCGTTAAGCTTGTAACCAGCTTCGGTTTTGATTCTGCGGATAACGGCTTCCTCGCTGAGTTGGGCACGGTTGTCGCGACTCACGCGCTCGCGCAGCCTGGGGGCTTCGTCTTCAAAGGTGCCGGGTTTATCGAGGCTGTGCAGCTTAATGATGTGCCAGCCATAAATAGTGCGTACTGGAGCCGACACCTCACCGGGCTGCATTTTCTTTATGGCGGCAACGAATTCGGGTACAATGCGGTTCACTGCAAACTTCGACAGCATGCCGTCGCGCATGGCCGAGCCGCGGTCTTCGCTGTATTCTTTAACGGCTTCTTCGAAGCTCATGCCGTCGAGAATCTTTTTGTAAACGAAATCGGCTTTTTGTTTTTTATCGGCCATTTCTTCTTCATTAGCTTCGGGATTAAGGGCGAAATAGATGTGTGCAGCTTCGATCTGTCCGCTGGCCGGTGTGCGACTTTCCACTTTGATGAGGTGATAGCCAAAATCGCTGCGCAAAGGCATGGACACCTGGCCGACAGGGGTATTGTAGGCGCCTGACTCGAAAGGATATACCATGTCAAATACATTAAAAAAGCCAAGGTCGCCTTTGTTGCCTGGCCTGAAACTGCGCTGGTTGGGGATGGCTTCACGGTCGCGTGCCGAAGGGTCGTCGGAATATTCTGCTGCCAGCTGACCAAAATCGGCACCGGCAAGGGCCTTGTTGCGCAGATCCATAGCTTTGTTCCAGGCTTTAAGCGTATCTTCAGCCGGGGCGTTTTTGTCCACCATAATCAGGATATGGCTGGCCCGAATATCCCAAAGCATGCGGTCGTAGGCTTCGCGCACCAGTTGCTCGGTGACATCGGGGTCGGTAAAATAAGGCTTGGCAAGCTGCTTGCGGTACCCGGAAAGCTCATTCACAAACGAAGCGGCGGTGTCGAGCTTTTGAGCCCTCGCTTCCTGAACCTTGAGCTTGTAGTTAATAAAGAGCTCCAGGTATTCGTCGATCGATTTTTTGTCGATGAGCTCGTTTTGCACATTGTTTTTTGTGAAAACGTCCATGAATTCTTTCACCGTAACCTTTTCGTTGCCCACCTGTATCAGAACTTTTTTGTCGAGTGATTGCTGTGCGCTGAGTGCGCCGGTGAGCGACAGGAACAAAAGCAAAAGAATAAAACTGAATGATTTCTTCATATCGATGCTTGATTTTCAGGATTTTCTACTGTAGTTGGGCGACTCGCTGGTGATCGTAATGTCGTGGGGATGGCTTTCGTAAACGCCGGCAGGTGTTATACGAATGAAGCGGGCATTCCACAGATCGGCAATGGTGGCCGAGCCTGTGTATCCCATGCCGGCCCTGAGGCCGCCGATCATCTGGTGCACCACTTCCGAGAGCGTTCCTTTATATGGCACGCGGCCTACTATGCCTTCCGGCACCAGTTTCTTCACATCGTCTTCGGCGTCCTGGAAGTAACGGTCTTTCGATCCTTCCTGCATGGCTTCCAGCGAACCCATGCCGCGGTAGGTTTTGTATTTACGTCCGTCGAAAATGATAGTTTCGCCAGGTGCTTCTTCCACGCCGGCAAAGAGCGAGCCGGCCATGATGGACGAGGCGCCGGCGGCAAGGGCTTTCACAATGTCGCCGGTGTAGCGGATGCCTCCATCGGCAATCACCGGAATGCCAAGATGTTTTACTGCTCGGGCCACGTCGTAAACGGCGGTGAGCTGGGGCACACCGACGCCTGCAATCACGCGGGTTGTGCATATCGAGCCAGGACCAATACCCACCTTGATGGCATCGGCGCCGGCTTCGGCAAGGGCAAGGGCGGCTTCGGCGGTGGCTATATTGCCAATCACCAGCTCTATATCCTTGAATTGCTGTTTGATGCGTTTCGACATATCGATCACGCCCTGCGAATGACCATGAGCGGTATCGACCACCACAGCATCCACGCCGGCAGCAACAAGCGCTGCCACACGCTCCATAGTGTTGGAGGCTATGCCCACTGCTGCGGCTACCCTGAGGCGGCCCAGCTCATCCTTACAGGCATTGGGGCGCTCTTTTATTTTGATGATGTCTTTGTAGGTGATCAGGCCCACCAAACGGAAGTCTTTATCCACAACAGGCAATTTTTCGATGCGGTGTTCCTGCAGTATGTCAGCAGCCTTTTCGAAATCGGTGAATTCGGTGGTGGTGATGAGATTTTCTTTCGTCATCACTTCGTGAATGGGCCGGTTCACCTGGCGTTCGAAACGCAGGTCGCGATTGGTTACGATGCCAACCAGGCGGTTGTTTTTGTCCACCACCGGGATGCCGCCAATGTGATATTCGTGCATGATTTTGAGCACATCGCGCACCTTAGCATCCACCTGAACAGTGATGGGATTGATAATCATGCCGTTTTCGGCCCTCTTCACCCGCTTAACTTCGGCTGCCTGCTGCTCGATGCTCATATTTTTATGAAGCACGCCCATGCCGCCTTCCTGCGCAATGGCAATGGCCATAGTGCTGTCGGTCACGGTGTCCATGGCCGCTGTTACAATAGGGATCTTCAGGCTGATGTTGCGAGAAAAGCGCGTGCTGATGTTTACCTCGCGGGGCAACACTGTACTGTGGGCCGGCACCAGCAGGACGTCGTCGTAGGTGAGACCATCGCTGATGAGTTTTTCGGAATCGAACGACATGGCGGCTTTTGTTTTGGGGTGCGCAAATGTACGAATTTATCCCTAAGCGGGTTTTCGACCAGCTAACCGCTTAAACAGCTGAGGTAGGGATGCTTAACAAAAATTAACGGGACAGTGCCATGGGCACTGCCCCGATATTGGGCATATTGTCCGGATTGCCCTCTTACTTTGCCGGCCTTTTACCAACTGTAGGCATTAGGCGCTTCTCCTCCAGGTCCGGGAAAGATCTCGTCAAGTCGTTTTAAAGTGGCTGCATCGAGCACAATATCGGCCGCCTTTACTACACTCTCGAGTTGTTCGATGTTCCGCGGTCCGATGATGGGCGCTGTTACTACTGGATTGTGCAGCAACCATGCGAGCGCCACTTCACCCGGCTCATGACCTATTTCGCTGCACAAAGCTTCGTATTTGCTCAGTCGTTCCCTTTTTTTATCCAACTGATTGGAAATGCTTTCAGCACCGCGACGTCCATCGGAATATTTCTTGAGAGCTCCTCCCAGCAGACCACCTGCCAGCGGACTCCATGGGATCAAGCCCATGCCATAGTGCCGGCAGGCTGGGATGACTTCCAGCTCAACCATACGGTTATCGAGGTTATAAACGCTTTGTTCGCTCACCAGACCCATCATCCCGCGCCGCGAAGCCTCCTGGCAGGCAGTGGCAATGTCCCATCCGGCAAAATTGCTCGAACCTGCATAAACCACTTTACCCTGCTTAATAAGGGTGTCGAAAGCCTGCCAGGTCTCATCCCACGGACACTCACGGTCGATATGATGCATCTGGTACAAATCAATCCAATCGGTCTGCAGGCGTTTGAGACTACCTTCGCAGTGTTTGCGTATTTTGTAGGCGCTGAGGCTGCGTCCGTCGGTGTTTACCTCCGGAAGATTGCCCTTTCTTACAACAGGATTGTAAACTTTTGTAGCCAGCACCACCGCATCGCGACGACCACCGCCCTGTGCAAGCCAGCGGCCGATAATCTCCTCGGTGTGGCCATGCTCTACGCCCCAGCCATAAACATCAGCCGTATCGAAGAAATTGATGCCCAGCTCGAGCGCCCCGATCCATGATTTTGAAACTCTCTTCTTCGCTTGTGTGCCAGCCAAAATTCATTGTGCCCAAACAGAGGTTGCTCACTATAACTCCGTGCTTTCCTATTCGCTTGTGCTTTATTGCCATAATATGGGTGTTTGATTTTGAATTAACTAGAGGTGAAGCCTAAAAGGTCGGTCATACGAAAACGCTTCATTGCCACAGGCAATTTTCTTAACGTTGCTGAGTACTCTTTTCATGTACTTTTTCCAAAAAACATGTGCAAAGATCCAGTTAAAAGGATAAAACCATATGCCTCTGTCATAAAGTGTATAGGTATAAATGATTTTTGTCTTGTTTGCTTCGAGTGGCTGGGTTTCTCATTCGCCGGTAAATTTGCGGAAGCCGAGCATCCACGATTGAAAATCGTAGACCTCAATTTTCCAGTATTTATTTTCGATTATTTCGATCACTTTGTCCA
>DAIOUP010000180.1:0-5150 GCA_036759465.1 Bacteroidales bacterium | reverse complement strand
CAATAAGATAGGATAAGTTGAGAAAAGGATTCTTTCTGCCTTTGGCACTCTTTTTTGCCGTGGCATCGTTTGCCCAGACTGGTATCGATTCGCCATATTCACGCTTTGGACTTGGCACCCTTGCGCCAAAAAGCAACCATACACGACAGGTAGGAATGGGCGGAATTGGCAACGCCTTGTCGACCAACCGTTTTGTAAATCCGGCCAACCCGGCCAGCTATACCGCCACCGATTCGCTATCGTTTTTGTTTGGGACAGGCGTGAGCTTTACCGGGGTGAGCTATCGCACTACTTTGCAGAATGAATCGGGCAATTATGCCAACGTTTCCTTCTTCTCGGCTGCGTTCCCCGTAACCCCCTGGCTACGCACCGGACTGGGCTTGCTGCCCTACAGCAAAATTGCCTTTAATCTGACGGCTACAGGAACTACAGCTCAATCCGTTCGATACAACAAGATTTACGAAGGCAAAGGCGGCATCAACAGGCTTTTTCTGGGCAATGCCATCAAACTGGGCAAAAATGCCTCGGTGGGTTTTAACGTAAACTACCTTTTTGGCCGAAACAATGCCCTGAGCTATCTTTACTTCCCCGATTCAACCAATATGGCCACCACCAAGGTAGATAGCCGTGTAACGGCAAGCGCTTTTAGCTTCGATGCCGGACTGCTATATAAATTCGACCTTGGTAAGGAAACCAGCCTTCAGCTGGGAGCTACTTACGGATTTGGACATGATCTTCCGGTGAAGCGCGAATTTCTGGTGCAATCTCAATTTGGGGGGCTGTTTGGAGAGATCGAATACGTTATCGACACTATTTTTTACCGCCCTGAACAGCGTTCCACGCTTAGTTTGCCACAATCGGTCGGCGGCGGCTTTGTGCTCGAGAAAGAAGACCGATGGCTTGGCGGAGTAGATTTTAACTGGCAGAACTGGGAAAACTACAAATCGCCACTGTATGCCGATTCGCTCATCAATAGCTGGAATGTGGCTGCCGGTTTTCAGTATCTCCCGACACATACTGCCATCTCCAATTACTGGCGTAAAGTGTTTTACAGGGCTGGCGCACGCTACCAGCAAACCTACCTGAGCATCAACGGACAGCCAGTGAATGAATTTGGCATCAGTTTTGGTGTTAGTTTGCCGTTGCCTCGTACGTTCACCACTGTTGACCTAAGCCTTGAAGCAGGCAGCAGGGGCACAACGAAAAGCAACCTTGTCCGCGAAAGCTTCATTAACTTCAGGGCAGGTGTTTCGATCTACGAGCGCTGGTTTATAAAACGTAAATACGATTAGACTTCAATGTTTCAACACACAATACCATGAAATCCTACACTTACCTTAAGGCTCTGGTTGCGGCAGTAGCTCTGCTGGCAGCGATCAACGTTCAGGCTGCCAACGACAGATTCAGTTTTGAGCCTCAGGACAATATGCCCAAGTATGGAAAAGACAGCGTAAACTGCGTGGTGAACATCTCGCTCTACAGGGAGTTTTACCGTCAGTGGAGAGCAAGCAATTTTGAATCGCCGGTGATCAAGGACATTATCGGTCCATGGCGCTGGGTTTTCAACAATTGCCCTCTGGCCAGCGAAAACACCTATGTCGACGGCGTCAGGATCATGCAATACCGCATCGAAAATGCTAAAAGCGATGCCGAGCGCGGCAAGCTAATCGACACTTTGCTAATGGTTTACGATCAGCGAGTGAAGTACTTCCCCAATCACTTTCGCACTGGCAAACCACAAAAAGGAGCTGTGCTCGGAAGAAAGGGCATCGATTTGTTTACCTACGACCAGGAGCGCTACGAAGAGGCTTACAACATCTTGAAACAATCGATTGAAATTGATCGGGATGAGTCCGACGGAACTGTGCTGATCTACTATTTCCGGGCCGTTGTGAAAATGGCACGCAAAGCCAAGGTTGACACCGCTTTCATTGTCGACACTTACGATCAGGTTTCGGAAATTCTCGACCACAACATCAGCAGGGCTTTGGCCAACAACGACGAAAAGTGGGCCGAGAACTACAGAAACTTTAAAAACAATATCGAGGCCTCTTTCGAGCCATTTGCCAGCTGCACCGATTTAGTAAGGGTTTATAGCAACAAGCTTAAAAAAGCACCTAACGACGTGGAGCTCCTGAAAAAGGTTACCAGCCTGCTCGACAGGCGCGGATGCCAGAGCGACCAGCTTTACCTCGATGCAAGCGTTCGTTTGCACAGGCTGCAGCCAAGCCCCGAATCAGCTTTTAATATTGGACGGTTGATGTTGCGCGACGAAAAGTTCAACCAAGCCATACCATACCTGGAAGAGGCCACCCGTTCGGCCGATCAGGAAAGAGTACACAGCGCATTCAAGCTACTTGCCGAAACCTATAAGGCTGTCCGCAATTTCCCCCGCTCACGTCAGGCCGCCCTCAGTGCCTTGCAGATCAATCCAAACGACGGAGCACCTTTGATTACTATCGGCGATTGCTATGCACTGACAGCCAAAGATTGCGGCGATAACGATTTCACCAGCAGAGTAGGTTACTGGGCTGCCATCGATAAATACAATCAGGCCAGAAGAGTTGATCCCTCACAGGCCGACGTGGCAAGCCGCAGGATCGCAACCTATAGTGTACACTTTCCTTCAGTTAACGTGATTTTCTTCCACGGTTACGAAGAAGGACAAACCTATACCATCGACTGCTGGTACAGGGAAGAAACCACCATCAGGGCTTCCAAATAACAAAAGCATAGATAACCCTTGGACCTAAGAAGTCTTTTAACCCACATCATTGCGGTAATGGCCGGAATGATGTGGGTTTCCTGTGAAAACTCACTTACGGTGATTCGCGAAGTAACAGCCGAAGATACCCTTTCGGCTGTGCGAGCCACCAATATTGAGTATGTGCGGAGCGACTCAGGTAAGATTTATATGCGGCTTGTCGCCCCGCTCATGCTGCGTTTTGCAGGCGAAGATCAAAAAGTTGAATTTCCCGAAGGGTTCGAAGCGTTCTTTTATGACTCTACCGGCATGCTGTCGTCGCGTATAAAAGCTAACTATGGGCTTAATCTGGAGAAAGATCAGTGGATGCTGGCACGCGGAGACGTGGAAGTGGAAAACTTCCAGACCGGTGAACTTATGCAAACCGCTCAGCTGATCTGGAATCAGCGCGACAAAACCATACGCACCGGCGCTCCGGTAAGAATAACAGGGCCCGACAAAAACCTATTTGGCGACAGCCTCGCCGCAGCCGACGACCTCTCACAACGCACACTCTACAATATCCGGGGAACGCTTGAGATGGATGATGACGACGACATCCGCTGATCACCCTTAATAATATGTTATATTTGCGCAAACAGCCCACAGAGCTATATGACTGATATTCAGATTATACTGATAACACTACTGTTTTCGGCATTTTTCTCAGGCATTGAAATAGCCTTTGTGAGCGCCAACAGATTGCGCCTCGAAATAGACCTTAAGCGTAACCTGCTGCCCGCAAATATCCTTAATGCTTTTTACCGTAACCCTTCCCGATTTATTGGCGCAATGCTGCTGGGCAACAATATTGCATTGGTGATCTACGGCATGGCCATGGCCAACCTGCTCGAACCGCTGCTGCTCAGGATGTTTCCTGAACTAATGGGGAACAACATCAATCTCATACTCACCCAAACCCTGGCCGCCACCCTGCTCATCCTCATTTTCGCCGAGTTTTTGCCAAAAATCCTGTTCAGAATCAATCCAAACGCAACGCTGGGCTTTTTCTCCATTCCAATCTGGCTGATTTATCATTTGCTTTATCCACTGATCTGGATCTATACGGGTCTTTCCGAACTGATCCTCAAAGCTGTAACCGGTCTGAAGTTTGAGCACGATACTTATAAGTTCAGCACTGTTGACCTCGACAACTATCTGAAAGACTACACTTCCGACGACGATAAGCGCAGTGAAGAACTTGATCCCGATCTGCAGATTTTGCAAAACGCTATGGAATTCAGACACATAAGAGTGCGCGACTGCATGGTGCCCCGGCCCGAAATTGAGGCCATTGCCGGCAATAGCACCGTTGACGAATTGTTGGAAAAGTTTACCGAAACCAAGCATTCCAAAATATTGGTCTACGAGGACAGTGTGGACAACATCACCGGTTATGTTCACTCCTACGATATGTTTACCAGGCCTGAGAGCATCCGGCAGGTGCTGCGCAGCATAGAGGTTGTGCCAGAAACTTATCCTGCCAGCCGACTCCTGAGCCGATTCATCCAAAACCGGCAGGGTATTGCAGTAGTAGTGGACGAATTTGGTGGAACGGCGGGCATCGTTTCCATGGAAGACATTATTGAGGAGATCTTTGGCGAAATTGACGATGAATACGACGAGGAGGTCACCATCGAAGAACATCCCCAGCCCAACACCTGGATTTTCTCGGCCCGGCTCGAAATCGACTATCTGAACGAGACTTATAAGTTGGGCATTCCCGAATCGGAAGACTACGAAACTTTGGCCGGTTTCATCATCAGCAAACATGAAAGTATACCCGCGCTAGGTGAAGAAATTTTTATCGATCCTTTTAAAATTACGATCCTCAAAGCCACTGGCAACAGAATCGAAGAGGTTAGGCTGGAACTTGAGGAGTAATCGCTATGTTGTTCATTGGTCGTTTGATTACCAATTGCATTAGCAACTATTGAACCCTAAAATCACAAAATTTCTCAATGTTAAATGCGTTCCGGAAGGCCGCAACCATTATTGTCGCATTTCCACCTCCACAAGCCTTCCTGATAAGGCTTTGAAGCAACGGCGGGAATAGCCGTATCGCCGTCGGATGATGCAAGCAAATGCAGATGAGGCACTTGCCTCAGCTTGCCCAGAGCGTATTCCATTGCACCCGCGCCCCTGAAAACAGTAATTTCCTGGTGTTCGTGCAACCACATGGCCTGGCCCCAATGACTGAAACCGGCAGGGTATTGCGCCATGAGCGAAGCTTGATTGCGAATCATTCGTCCGGCAAGGTTTAAGAGATGATCATCCTCAAAGTAGATGCCTAAAACGCTCATTGCAAGGCACATGGCTGCATTCGACGAAGGAATCACATTGTCGTAAAACTCGCGGGGTTTAACAACAAGGTCGTTGCTTGCATGGCTGGTATAGCTGAAAAAAT
>DAIOUP010000179.1:0-5191 GCA_036759465.1 Bacteroidales bacterium | reverse complement strand
TTTCAACGGTCATCGACTGGGATATGCTTTTTGACGAGAGCCTGTTGAATGATACCAAGCCGCACGAGATTGCCGAATACATTTTTGAGCAAGACGATTTAAATTTTTAAACCCATGAGAACTATCACAAGATTAAACTTGATTTTAGTGCTTGCGTTATTACCTTTCGTATTAAAGGCTCAGCCGCCGCAGGCTCCTTTCAGGGAGAGGATGGAAGCTGCCAGGGTGGCCTATATCACGCGAAGCATGCAGCTTAGTCCTCAGGAGGCCCGCATTTTCTGGCCCTTGCACGATGCTTACATCGAAAAGATTAAAGCGCAACGGCAGGCCCGCATTGAAGGAAGACGCGATCCTCTGAATTTCGACGAGATGTCGGATGCCGAAATCAATAAATTCCTTGACAGACGACTCGACCTCGCCGAAGCTGCAATGAAGGCCCGCAAGGAGTTTATCAATCAGCTGCGCAAGGAACTCTCGCCCCGCAAGGCGGCTATGTTCATCAGGGCTGAGGATGATTTTCAGCGGGATGTTGTGGACCGACTCCGTCCCGACGACGACCGTACAATGCCACCGGCCCGTCGCAGGCGCTGAATCAGAAAAGATCGGTATAGTCGCCTGTCGACTGGTCCTGATTAAAGAAAAGCCTTTCGTGTATTATTGGTAAAAGTCGCGCCAGCCGTGGCCCCCAATGCTCAAGAAACAATTGCCTGCACCCGGCTATGGCGTTTTCGCGCATGGCCGGGTCGGCCTTTTTATAAAGCATCACAAAATCCTTGAGATCCTGATATACATCAGCCAGATGCTCGCTGATGCTGCCAGTGAGGCTTGTTGGTTCGCCAAATTCGTTTTCGCCGATATACAGAAATTCATCCTGCATATCGAATAGTGCCCTCATATCCAGAAAAACACCATCCCATTGCTCTTCAGTAACATAACGTTCATTTGCTTCGGGGTATTCAGGATCAATCTCCGGCATTAGCGCACCACGAAGGTAGAGCAGGGGAATCAACTTGCCTAGGGTGCCAAAGGCCACCATGGGCTCCGTACCACTTGCACTTTCGATAAAGTTGCAGTACTCTGTGGCCACTGCGGCCATTTCTATAACGTTGCGCGAAAGGGTGGGGTCGTTCGACATCAGCTTAATGAAATTGTTTGAACAATGGAAATCAATCATTTAAGATTACGATTGTATTTTCATCCAGGGGTTGAATTCGTGAAATTCGGCTTCCGTAGGCTTCGGGAAAAGTCAGGATATTCGCCAGTTATTAAATTCCCAGCGATTTAAGCATCCTTTCGATCTGACCATCAAGTTCGGCTTCCGCTTTTTTGAAATCTTCAACGCGTTCCAATTTGCCTTTAACACCAAAGTAGAACTTGATCTTCGGCTCGGTACCCGAAGGACGCATACTGATTTTGCTTCCATCGGCGGTAAAAAACTGAAGCACATCCGACTTGGGCAGCGCTATTGGGCTGGTCTCTCCTGTGCGCAGATCGCGGCTGGTTCGGTTCAGGTAGTCTTTTATTACCACCAATGGCTGACCGCCAATCTCGGCCGGAGGATTGCTGCGGAATCGTTCCATAAGGGCTTTGATTTCTGCTGCGCCCTGCATGCCTTTCTTGGTAACCGAGAGCAGCTTTTCTCTGTAGAAGCCAAACTCTCTGTAGATCTCCTTCAGCATACCGAACATACTCTTTCCGCTGGCTTCGGCCCAGGCTGCGGTTTCAGCCAGCATCACACACGAAATAACGGCGTCCTTGTCGCGCACAAAGTCGCCAACGAGATAGCCATAGCTTTCCTCGCCTCCTCCGATAAAGGACTTTTGGCCTTCGAGCTCGCGGATGATCTCGGCAATATATTTGAATCCTGTGAGCACATCGTATTTTCCAACGCCGTATTTGTCGGCAATGTCAAAGAGCAGTTCAGAAGTTACGATCGTTTTTACAATATACTCATTACCAGTGAGCTTGCCGTTTTCATGCCATTTGTGGAGCAGGTAATAAATTAGCAGGCTGGCAGCCTGGTTGCCGTTGAGGAGGGCATAGTTTCCATCATCGTCCTTTACCGCTATACCCACACGGTCGCCGTCGGGGTCGGTAGCCATAACAATATGTGCGTCCACTTGTTTGGCTTTCTCAATGGCCATGGCCAATGCGGCCGGTTCTTCGGGGTTTGGTGAGTAAACTGTTGGGAAATTGCCATCGGGAATGTCTTGTGCCTCAACTGTATAAATATTTTTGAAGCCTACGGCTTTAAGGGCCTGAGGCACAAGATGAACAGTGGAACCGTGTATGGGCGTAAACACAATGCGGAAGTCGTGGGCCTTGGCAATGAGCTCGGATGAGAGGCTGAGGGCTTTGATGTGATCTACATAAATATTATCAAATTCTTCCCCAAGCAGATGAATCAAGGCCGGGTTGGCAGTGAATTTTACTTCGGCCGGACTGCTAATTTTTTCAACTTCAGCAATCACGTTTTTGTCATGAGGGGGAATGAGCTGCCCGCCATCGTTCCAATAGGCTTTGTAACCGTTGTATTCTTTAGGGTTGTGGGAGGCCGTTACCACCACTCCACTTTGGCAGCCCAGCTGTCGTATGGCGAATGAAAGCTCGGGCGTAGGTCTCAGCGATTCGAACAAATACACGCTGATTCCGTTGGCCGAGAATACTTCGGCGGTGATTCTGGCGAAAAAGCTGCTGTTGTTTCGGCTGTCGTGGGCTATGGCCACTTTAAGCTCCTGGCCGGGAAACATTTTCAGAATATAATTGGCCAAACCCTGTGTAGCCATTGCCACAGTGTATTTATTCATGCGGTTGGTGCCCACGCCCATAATGCCACGAAGGCCGCCCGTGCCAAACTCAAGGTTGCGATAGAAACTTTCAGCCAGCTCGGCAGGATCGTTGTCAATGAGGTGTTGTACCTGCCGGCGTGTTTCGTCGTCAAAAGAGGGAGTTAGCCATAAGCTGGCTTTTTCCATAATCTGAGGATCAATCTGTTGGCTCATTGCGATAGTTTTTTAGGGTTGATAATCTTTTTAAATCCGTCAACAATGCGTTCGGCAGCAGGATCGAGGAGAATGCCGAGCGGCAAGCCCGTGAACGAAAGTATGGTGTTCAGTTTTGTGATGTGATAGTCAATGTTTTGCGACGATTTGACAATTTCAACTACGATATTTTCTTCAACTACGAGGTCAGCGGTTAATCGTTCATCGAGGCGTATGCCCTTGTAAAGCACTTCGATGGTGGCGTTTGGCCTAAAGCGCAGTCCTCGAAGCCGCAGTTCGTGTATGAGGCACGATTTGAAAACTCCGTCGAGCATGCCCGGTCCAATGTTTTGATGCACCTCTCGGGCAGCGTCGTAAATCTGCATGGCCAGCATGCCGCGACTGCCTTTATCCATTGAGCTCCTCCAGGCACTTTATCAGGCTTGATTTCCAGTGAGGAATGCTGATGCCCAGCCGGTTTTTGATTTTTTCCTTTGCCAGCACACTGTAAAATGGTCGTGTGGCTTTGGCTGGCCAGGCAGAAGATGGTATGGGATTCACTTTACAATTCAGGCCACCGAGCTCCATGATTTGCGCGGCAAAATCGTACCAGCTGGTAACGCCTTCGTTGCTGAAATGATAAATCTCCTTGACAGGATTACGGTCGTATTTGTCTGCAAAAATTACAATAACTCTTGCCAGATCGGCAGCCCAGGTAGGAGTGCCCACCTGATCGTAAATCACGTTCAGTTCGGGTCGTTCGCTTCCCAACCGGAGCATGGTTTTCACAAAGTTCAGGCCGTGAGCACTGTAGAGCCACGAAGTTCGGATGATTATAGTGTTCGCACCATGGGCATCAAGCAGACGTTCTCCGTCGGCTTTGCTCCGACCGTAGGCCGAGGCCGGAGCAAGGGGATGTTCTTCGGTGTAAGGCTTGTAGTTTAATCCATCGAAAACATAGTCTGTACTCACATGAATGAGCAGTGCTTTGCTGAGAAGCGCGGCATCGGCCAGTATTGAAGGTGCGATTGCGTTGATCAGGTGAGCAAGTTCCGGTTCGTCTTCTGCTTTATCCACAGCGGTATAGGCAGCACAGTTGATACAGATATCAATGTCGTGCGCCTGAAAAAATCCCTGCACGGCATCCCGTTTTGTAATATCAAGTTCGGCTACATCGGTAAAATACCATTGATGAAGCCTGTCGGTTGAGGCAATTTTTTGCAGCTCGTAGCCGAGTTGACCTCTGGAGCCTGTAACAAGGATATTCATGCCACTATTTATTTATCCGGCCAGCTCTTTCTCGAAATAGGCTATAGTTTTCTTGAGGCCTTCCTCGAGGGGAATGCGCGGTTCCCAGTCGAGCTTTTCCTTGGCCAGGCTAATGTCGGGACGGCGTTGCATAGGATCATCCTGTGGAAGCGGCCTGAAAACAATTTTCGACTTGCTGCCCGTAAGCCTAAGCACCATTTCGGCCAGCTCGAGCATTGTAAACTCACCTGGATTGCCAATGTTTACCGGTCCGATAAAGTCAGCGGGACCATTCATCATCCTGATCATCCCTTCGAGCAGATCGTCCACATACTGAAAGCTGCGCGTCTGCTGGCCGTTGCCATACATGGTGATGTCTTCGCCGCGCAGGGCCTGAACGATGAAATTCGATACCACACGCCCGTCGTTGGGATGCATGCGCGGACCATAGGTGTTGAAGATTCGTATGATCTTGATTTTGACTCCGTTCTGATGATGATAATCCATAAACAGCGTTTCGGCGCAGCGCTTGCCCTCGTCGTAGCACGAACGTGGCCCGATAGGGTTTACGTGTCCCCAATAAGTTTCCTTCTGAGGGTGCTGCTCAGGGTTGCCATATACTTCGCTGGTCGATGCCTGCAACACTTTGGCCTTGATGCGTTTAGCCAGCCCAAGCATATTGATCGCACCCATCACCGAGGTTTTTATCGTCTTGATGGGATTGAACTGGTAATGCACAGGCGAGGCCGGACAGGCAAGGTTATAAATCTCGTCCACCTCGGCAAAATATGGCGTTGTAACATCGTGCCGCACCAGCTCGAAGTAGGGGTGGCCGATGAGATGTTCAACGTTTTTCTTGCGTCCGGTGAAATAGTTGTCGAGGCAGACCACATCGTTGCCTTCTTTAATCAGCCTGTCGCAAAGATGAGAGCCGATAAATCCTGCTCCGCCTGTTACCAGTA
>DAIOUP010000178.1:0-5197 GCA_036759465.1 Bacteroidales bacterium | reverse complement strand
GTAATGGTCTTTGTCGAAGCCCGGCATTTCGACCTGAAAAGCCGGAAATACCTCGTTCACAATCATATCGGTTTTCATGGGAAAACTGCCCTTCATCAGTGGGTTCCATTGCTCCAGTCCCTCAACGGTTTGAACAAAGGTTTTGATGTCCATTTTGCCGTTTCGGATTTTGGTGTTGTTCAAGTCGTTGGTGCGCGAGATGATGTAGATTTCATCCGATTGACGTTCCCAAACATCTTCGGGCACCTGCGCCGAAAGACGGGCCATGCGTTTCCACTGGATGTCGAAATTCTGCCCGAAAGTGCGGAATTCAAAACGCGGTTTTGATTCCTCGCCGATTTTTAGTTTTTCTGAGCTCATTTTTTATGATGATTTTATTTTGCGTTATTGTTGCTGGTGCCTTTTGTTATGGTATTGAGCAATTGCCAATTGGCTGAACCATCAGGTTTTCTGCCGTATGACTGGGTAACTTCCATGGCAGGAAATGCTACCTGATCGGCAAGCGTACCGTCGGGCTTTTCGAACCACACCGTTTCGCCAGCGCTGGAAAGTCCGAAATCGCTTGGGTCGCCGCTGCCTTCGGTATTAATCACATAAAAACCTCTTGCGGCTATGGTTGCGCCTGAAGGAAACGCTTTTTTTGGACGTGTTCCGCCTTGACCGCCATTGTCATAAATTTTCCATCCTTCGAGGCTTACCGGGGCGTCGGAGTCGTTGTAAATTTCAATCCAATCGGGATCGGTGCTGGTGCCCCTCGAGTATATCTCGTTCATTATCAAACGTATAACGGGAGGATTTGGGTTGGCATTTGGTGTTCCACGTGTTACCGTGTTGATTACTGACCAGTTTGCTGCTCCATCGGGATAGCGACCGTAGCTTTGTGAAGCGGTTAGGGCAGGGAAGGCCACTTCGTCGGCCAGGCTGCCGTCGGGTTTCTCAAGCCATACGGTTTCACCGGAAGAAGAAAGTCCAAAGCCGGCAGCAGTGCCATTGTCAACAACAATAACGTAGAAACCTCCGGCAGGCACCTTGGCATCATCGGGAAACTGCAGTTTTGGTTTTGTGCCGCCCTGGCCGCCGTTGTCGAAAATTTTCCAGTTGCGCAAACTGCCTTCGAAGTTCGACTTGTTGAAGATCTCAATCCAGTCGGGATCGGTGGTTGTGCCAACACTGAATATTTCGTTAATGACAAACTGCGCAACCGGGGTTCCTCCTGACCCATTTGAGGTGCCTTTAGTTATGGTGTTGAGGAGCTGCCAATTGGCCGAACCATCAGGCAAGCGGCCATAGCTTTGCGTTACATCCATGGCCGGGAAGGCGATCTGATTAATAACATTTCCTTTTGCATTTTCGAGCCAGACGGTTTCGCCGGCACTCGAGAGACCAAAGTCGCTTGGATCGCCAGTGCCTTCGGTAGCAATTACATAAAAGCCTTTTGCAGGCAGAACTGTACCAGAGGGTATTGACTTTTTCGGCCTAGAACCACTTTGACCTCCATTATCGTAGATTTTAAATCCGCTGATGTCGGCTGGCACGTCAGAGGCGTTATAGATTTCAATCCAATCGGGGTCGGTAGTTGTGCCACGACTGTAGATTTCGTTCATCAGCACAAGGGGAGCACCAATGGTGTAGGCAGACATTGTGCCTGGTGCCCCAGCCGGAGCTAAGCTTTTCTTGCCCGATTTGCCCTTTGCTTCAAGGTAATAAGTAACAGTAACGCCATCAGCCTGACCCGGAATGTTGCCGGTATAGAGTGTGTCGTTGATTGCAGTAAGTTCGATGGCGTTAATTGAGCCATTATCAACTTTGTAAAACAGCCTGGCTGTGACCATGCCGTCAACATCATACACTATTGCTGTTACTGCAACACTTTGGCCCGGTGCCGGCGATTGCGGGCTGATGCTTAACAGCTTGATTACCGGTGCACTTTTATAAATCTCATCCTTGACACACGAAAGGATAAGCACCGAAAGACTCAAGGAAAAAAGGAATAATATCTTTTTCATAATCATTAGATTTTCGGGATGGTTTAAAAATCAACTTCAAGCCTGAGCGAAATCATGTGAAAGTCTTCGCCGGCTTTGCCTTTGGCATCTGCAACAAGCTTGGGATCTTTTGTCAAATTGCCGTTAACATCCTTTCCTATAAAGAGTTTTCCCTTACCGTTGGCGTATCGGTCATGGTTTAGCCAGGCATAGTTGAGCATTATTTTGACATTGTTATTGGGATAGAAGTTGATGCCTGTAGTGTAGGCCTCGCCTGCACCACCAAGGATGGTTCCATCGCCTCGGCTGTTCATATTCAGGTAATCATAGCGAAAGGCAAGTTCTACATCACCCCACTTTTTGCCTCGTCCAACCTGAGTAAACTCACCTTCTGTGGTGTTGTAATTGTATTTTCCTCCGAAGAGCAATGCACTACCCATGGCATACCAGCCGTCAAATTTTTCGGTAGGCAGGTTGTTTTTCCGATGCACGTCGTTCATAATGTATTCAGCCTGAATACGCAGGTTTCGCCGATAGGCTGCAAACTCAAATCCACGTAGCACACTGTGGTCAACATTGCCAATCAGGTCTGTGTCAATGTACTTTTTTCTATTTATGGAAGTGTTGCTTCTGGTTGAATAGCGTATAGTGCCAGGCACTTCGGCATCGGTTTTGGGTGTGCGGTAGGAGGCAGCCAAGCCAAAATGAAGTCCTTGATAAGGATCTTTATGTAAGGGCATCAATACCAGTTTTCCGGTGTAGGATAGGCCTTCGTCTATACCAAGGTCTTTGTTGTTATTTTCGGAAAAAATACGTTCCTCAATATCACCCACGCTTTGGAAATGTATTCCTCCTATACCAAGCACCGGTCCAATCCCATAGGTGGCTGCAAATCCGATATGGCGCGAGGGCGCGAAAACTGATACCGCCATAGGTCTTTCAATAAAAGTGAGATAGCGGGAAGTTGTGGTCGATTCCATTGAGAAGCCCTCCTTAAAATTACCGGCTTTCAGCTCAAGACCATTGTTAAAGGTGTACTGCAGATAAGCATCCTTAAGCTCCAACTCCGAATTCGAAAAGTCGAGGTCGAGCTCGGCATACCATCCGCGGCCAAATTCAACCTTAGCAGCAAAACGGGCACGGCGAATGCTTGTGCCGTCGCCAATGGGGTTCATCACTTTTTTCGAAAACATCGCGCCATCGGCCTGCACCCTTAAGTCGAACCAGAATCGGTAGTCACTTTTGTTGCTCTCAAATACAAGTATACCATTGCGTTCCTCTACAAAGAGCGGATTTCGGTTTACTTTAACCATGTACTGGTTGTAACGCACATTGCTCTGCATGGTAATGTCGAGTCTGCTCTTCCCACCGGTTTTTAGCTCGAGCGGGTCGTGCTCAGGATGGCTGAGCAGAAGCACTATGTTTTCGTCGGGTTTAATAGCCAGGGCGAAAGCACCTTTGCGGTCAGTAGTGGCTTTAATGTCAGTGTTTTTCACGCGTACCTCAACGCCCTCAACAGCACGCAGGTCGGCTGAAGAGCGAACTGTGCCGGAAAGGTCCTGACCTGTCAGGTTTAAACCCAAGGCAATAAACAGGAGTAAAAGGATAATTCTTTGCATAAATATTTGGTTTATAGGTTCTTGATAAAATCGTTTAACGAATGCTGCTGTTCCAGCCCCATCTTTTTCTTCAACCTGTAGCGAAATACTTCTACACTTTTTAAAGTGATGTTGAGCATGGTGGCCATTTCTTTGTTCGACAGTCCAATGCGGATGAGCAAAGCCAGGCGTTTATCCTGCTGACTTAGATCAGGAAAGTTTTTTTCAAGACGCCCGTAAAAGGCCTTATTGGTTTGTTCAGCGTTGAGATAAAAAGTGTCCTTCTCCTTGTCGAAGCTCATTTTCTGTTGCAGCAGTGATCTGATCTCATTTAACACAACTTCCTGTTCTTTTGTCAGTTGTGTTTGTCCAAGTTTGTCGAGCTGGCTGCTGATTTCCTCAAAAAACATTTTCTGACCAGTGAGGCCAAGCGCCAAAGAGCCGAATTCGCGATTCAAGATTTCGATGCGCTCGCTAAGCTCCTGATTGGCAGCATGCATATTTTTCAGGTTCAACTCATCGAGCTCTTTCTCCGATTCGAGGTTGATATTTTGCTGAAGGAGTAGTTCGTTTTCGGCTTTAAGCTGTTTTTGCTTTGTTCTAAGAAATGCCCATGCCAACAAAGCGATTATTGTTGCAGAAATGGCAATAACACCCGGCAAAATAAGATCGATGCGGAGGGTTCCTGATTCTTTTGCCAGAGATACTTGCTCTGATGCGCTGCTGGCAGCCGATAGAACAGGTAGGTTGAATACGTTCATTGCCACAAACAGCAGAATATACGCTGTGAGGCCTGCTGCTACAGGCGTTAGTATCCATCCTGCTCCAATGCCTGCCAGTAAGCGGGTATTGATCTCACGCGTACCTTTTACAAGTCCAATGCCAAGAATAGAGCCCACAACCAGCTGTGTGCTCGACACAGGAACCAACGGAAGCGAAGGTAGTCCTATACTTTGCATCCAGTGCGCCAATCCTGACCATGAAAACAAAAACATCACTAATGCCTGCGATAAAACAACCACAATGGCCGCCTCAGGCGAAAGGGCGAGCAAACCGTTCCCAACAGTTTCCATCACACGTCTGCTGTTGGTATAAATTCCGGTGGCAATAGCGATGCCGCCAACCAAAAACAACAGCTGAACACCGTCGATGGAAAACAAACCAAAATGCACCAATACATTTGGAGCCATGGGAGCAAAAACCCCCATCACATTGGCTATATTGTTGGCGCCCAAACTATAAGCCCCAAAAGCACCAACAACTATCAGGGCAAACCTAATCCAGGTGTCCAATTCGACCAGATGTACATGCGAATGCAATAAAATTTTCTTGAGCCCTTTGTATAGCCCCGCGGCAAAAAGCATTCCAAGCAAGGGGCCTGTTATCCAAGTGCTTACGATTTTGAAAAGCACATTATAATCAGGGGTAAGCTGATTAAAAAACACCCACCCCAGTATGCCTCCGACAATGGCCTGACTGGTTGAAACAGGCAGGCCTTTTCTATTCATATAATATACAACAAGCGCCGCCGAGAGACTTACAATAAAAGCGCCTGCCATTGCATCGACACGCCCAAGGCTATTGAGTGTTTCAGCGCCCCCCCGTCCCTGAAAT
>DAIOUP010000177.1:0-5218 GCA_036759465.1 Bacteroidales bacterium | reverse complement strand
TTATTGCATATTTGTTGTTATTGTTGCCAATGTTCCAAGAAGAATTATTTTGTCAGGTTCACGCAATTAATCGCACTTTCGCACTTGTTGTTGTTTGTTGTAAGCTCTAAGCTGTTCGCACTCGCAACCAAATTCCCGTTCCCATCCCTTCTCATCCGTCACTGTTCAAGCAGTTTTCTCACATCCTGCCTCGTTGGGTCAAGTTTTAAAGCACGTTGCAGCAGCGGGCGGGCAAGGCCGGGCATGCCGGTGGAGAGGTGGTAGCCGGCCAGGTTGAGGAGGGCCTGCATATTGTCGGGATTGAGCTGCAGGGCTTTGAGGTAGGCTTCGTGGGCGGCAAAAAGGCGGCCCTGTTGTTGCAGGCACCAGCCAAGGTTCACATGGGCCATATCGTTGCGCGGGTTTTCGGCAATCACCCTGCCAAACACTTCGGCCGCCTTAGCAAATTGTTGCTCATGGGCAAGCAGGCCGCCGTAGCGGTTCAGAAAGTCGAGCTGGTAAGGAGCAAGGGCAGTGGATTTTTCAAGTAATAGCAGCGCTACTTTACGACGGCCTTCATTCTCATACGCCTGACCAATGCGGTAGGCCGTCCAGGCATGCAGGTTGTCGTACGATTGCCGGTTGAGCATGGCCGCCACTGCTTCGGGCCCTCCGTTGCGTTCGGTCAGTTTGATGATGTTTTTGTGCTCGTTGCGCAGGAAGAAATATTGCACAAAGGCGATCAGTCCTGCCGTGTCGGTCTTTTTTGGCGTGGGTCTGAGCAGGCGTGCGGCCGAGTCGAGGTAGGCAGGGTTAGCGTGGTAGGTTTCGTATTCCCTTATAAAGCCCAGTCCTTTGGTGAATGGGTCAACGGCGGGGTTGTTCACGGCTCTGAGGCCTTTGAACACCCTTGGCCGTTTGTCTTCGCGTTCGGGATTGATGATTTTGTGGTCGGTGATCATCACGTGGGGGATGTCGCGGCTTTTGCGCACGGGCATATGGCAGAGGGCGCAGTCGTTGCCTATAGACAGGCGCGAAGCTTCGTCTTTAGTACAGGTTTTGCCGCCGGTGGCGTTGTGGCAGCTGATGCAGGTTTTGCTGAAGCGGCTTCGTGGGGTTTCCTTTACGCTGTAGTGCGGGTTGTGGCATTGCATACACGACAGCTGTCCGCCGGAGGCAACGAAACATTGGCTTTCGGTCATGCGTTCCACATGCGAGGCCATGATGAGGTCTTCCGTTCCACCCTGAAATACAGGCAGAAAGATGTCCATGACCGTGGTGAGCGGGATGCCCGGGAGGTAGTCGTAGAACGATTTGTTGTTTTTCAGCACCATGGTGCCTTGCAGGTGGCAACGGGCGCAAACGTCGTTTTGCAGTTGTACGGGCAGTTTTTTTGGGTTGACGATGGAGTAGTCGGTAAAGCGGGCGGTGTCAATCAGTATGCCTTTTTTCTTCAAGGCCACGTGAATGCTGCCGGGGCCGTGGCAACGCTCGCAATCGATGCCTTCGGGCATTTGGGCGTATTTGTTTTCGGAGCCCAGAACCAGTTGCGGCAGACCGTTGTGGCACGAAATGCATTCGAGGCCGAGGCTGCGGCCGAAACGGCTGTTGTGGCCGCCTTCGAAGCCCGGGGGCAGGTCGAAACGGTGCACCTGGGTATAGTAAGTAAGCGGTATCTGAAAGGCGTAGCCGTTTACCATATAAATATGCGAGTTGGTGTGGTGGCCCGAGCCGACGATGTAGTCCACTTTTTCGCGGCGCTTGTGCACGGTGTCGGCGCCTTCGAGCCTAAACTCTTCTATCATAAGGGTCTCGCCCTGCCAGTAAGGTCGATACCAGAGATTGCTGTGCCGGTCGTAGATCAGGCTGTCGGGACCGATGATGCTGGCGCTTTTGGCGGGGGTGGCGCGTCCGAACGAACGGCCCATGCCGGTGCGCATATAGCTTTCGTAGATCAGCGGATGACACTCGCGGCATGGCTGCATGCCCACGTAATAAGCGGTGTCGTGATGGTTCATAAAAGTTTCCCAAACCAGGGTTTCCTGTGCTTTTTGCTCCTGATTTTGGGCGCACGAACTCAGAAAGGCCAATAAGGCCGTAATTAAATAAGCGTTGAGGAGTGTTTTTCGTTTGGGCATACTAATGGTTTTCAGCCGCTTCCAGTTTTATGTGGGCAAGGGTGGCAAAGGAGGCGAGCCAGTGCGCTCCGGCATACTCGCCAGCGTCAATTTTGCTGAAGGAATAGTCGAAATGTGTCTGGGCCAGCTGAAGCAGTTTTGGGTTTCCGGTGGCTTTTGCCAGCTCGGCCAGGCACCACGCACGGTTGAAGTTTAACCCGTCGAGGTGGGCCATTTTCCCGTCGCTGCGGTCGGGCGATTCGACTGGCCTGAGCGAGGCTGCGGGGTTTCTGGCATAGCCGGGGAGGAAATTGCAGAACCATTGCCGAAAGGTTTTCTTATCCAAAACCTTAGCCATCAGGGCCGCTTCCTGAAGGCAGGGCGAGATAAAGTCGAAGCCGCCGGGTTCCCAGCCGATGGGACAGGCTTTGTCGTTGAGGAAATAATCGGAGGCGCGCTTGCGTATGGTTTCGGCAAGGCTGGCATCGTACTTAACTGCCCAGTCGTAAGCCAGCGACATGGCAAAGGCCATATTGGTGTGTTCGCCCACGCGGATAGGGTGGTTGAGTTTGAGCAGAAACTCCTGCATTTTGCCGGCGATCAGTTTGGTGAGCGGCTGAAGGTTTTGGTGCAGCGGAGCGGCCCATTCCTTGCCAGATTCGGCCAACGCTTCGTCGAGCTTGAGCAGCCAGGCCCATCCGTAAGGGCGTTCGAAGTCGCGGTTGTTGGGGTCGTCGAAATAGACTACCTCTCTAGCAATGTTATCTTCGGTGAGCAGCTGTTTAAGCTTTGAAACGATTTTGTCCCGGCCGTCAAGCGCATCGAACCGACTGACGAGCGTAACTAATGTCCAGTGCCCGTGTACGGCCGAATGCCAGTCGAAACAGCCGTAAAAGGCCGGATGCATCGCCCGCGGCGGGAGCAGCCCATCGTCGCCTCCGAGCACATGGCCGGGTTTGTTGGGATATTCCTGGGTGATGCAAGAGGCGGCGAAACTGCTGAGGTAATTGGCCTTTTTTAGTTCGAGTTTAATTTGTGCCTGAAGCGGTATGCTATTGGCTAAAATCAGTAGCAGTAAAAAGGCGAGGTGTTTCATGAGGAAGCGCTTTGGCTTCGAAAATACTGTTTTTTAAAAAAGGCCTTAACCAGAAATATCAAGGTTGCGTTGGGTGCATTCATCGCAAATCAAATCATAAAAAAATAAAAAATCGGCCGGAAATGCTCCCGATTGACGCCTGTAGCTGTTTTGTTTCTTGCCGATAGCCCGGAATTAAGGATTTTTGCCCCGCATGTTGAAAAAATGGATTTATATCGTCCTTGGGTTCATTTCCCTTGGTTTGGGAATATTGGGAATTTTTGTGCCAGGTCTGCCCACCACCATCTTCCTTATCATCACTGCCTTTTTCTGGTTGCGGAGCTCTCCCGGTCTGCATCAGCGTTTGCTCAATCATAAAATTCTGGGTGGTTACCTCAAGCAGGTGCAAAACGGCATGAGCCGCCGCCTGAAGATCAAAGCCATCAGCACCATGTGGACAATGATCCTCATATCGTCTTATTTCTTTATCGAGAGTTGGCTGTGGCGCGGGGTACTCATCGCGGTAGGCATTATAGGCACCATCAGCATGGGCATTCAGCCCGAGCCGGAGGAGTGAGGTCAGGGGCCGGGGGTTGTTTAATTGGTTGAAATAGAGGGTTTAGCATTGGTTTTTAATGTTCTGTGTTTTCTGTTCACTGCCCACTGTCCACGGTGTTAAGCCCGAAACCGTTAATCGCACGAATAGTCTCGTCCGATGTTCCTCGGGCCTAATCATATTCCCGTAACTCCTAACCAATTATCAAGCCTTCAGCAGTTATTCTTTTCTTCCTTTTCTTGATCCTGCTTTTCGGAGCGTGTTTTAAACCTGAGCAGCGTAAACACACCTATGGCGGCCAGGGCCAGCACTACGATTTCACCCATGGTATCCATTGCCCTGAAATCGACCAGAATCACGTTGACGATATTGCGACCGTGAGCAAGGGTGTAACTGTTGTCGGTAAAATAGCTGCTGATGCGTTCGCCGACCGGCAGCTGCAGCGCAAGTAAAACCAGCAGGCTCATTGCAATGCCTGCCGCCGACGAGATGAGGGCATCGCGGCGCCTTATCCGTGCCGTGCTGATCTCGCCGAAACGCGGCACTCTGTAAACGATAAACACCAGCAGAAGTACCGTAAGCGTTTCGATAGAGAATTGCGTAAGTGCAAGATCGGGTGCGCTGAAGAGGGCAAACAGCAAGGCCATGCCGAAGCCTGTGATGCCAAGGGCCGCCACAGAGCTGAGCACGGTTTTCGAGGTGATGGCCTTATAGGTGGAGATAATCATAAGCAGCACAATCAGCACTTCGTGAAAGTAAACTTCGTCAAAGCCTGTGGTCAGGTCGCCAAGCACCCCAAAACGTATGGCGGTGTAGAAAATGAGCAGGGTGAAAGTGGATAAAATCCAATAGTAATAATGCCTTAGCTTTCCGTCCTGAAAGAAGTTGGTCTGCAAATCGGCCCAGCCCAGCAGTCCGTCAAGACCACGTTCGTAAGCTTTTTCCGGCCCAAAGTTTCCGAGCCTGTCAAAAAGTGCAAGCTGCTGTAGACGGCCTGTCATCAGATACCAGCCCGCTCCTACCAGGAGGGTGATGATGCTGAGTACCAGGGCAGTATTGAAGCCGTGCCAGAGCACGAGTTTAGCGCCGGCTTCGCCTGCAACATTACCGATGGCCGCATGCAGGAGATGCGAAACAGTGCCCGGAAACACGCCTGCCAACAAACCAGCAGATGCTAGAACCATTGGTCCGATCCACATGGCGAAAGGCACATCATGGGGCGTTTGTGGCGTGGGCTGGAAGCGCCCGAAGAAAGGTTTAATGACCACCATGGCTGCTGTGGCCACCAGAAAAATATTGGTTAGCAGGGCGATAAGCGTCAGCAACAAATGCTGCTGGGGCATGCCCAATGCCGATTCATAAATAAGCTCTTTGGCAATGAACCCCAGAAAAGGCGGAATACCGGCATAGGAGAGACCGGCCAGGGCGGCCGCGGTAAAGATTAGAGGCATTTTTGTGCGCAGCCCTCCCAGCTGACGAATGTCGCGCGTT
>DAIOUP010000176.1:0-5220 GCA_036759465.1 Bacteroidales bacterium | reverse complement strand
GAGTTCATATCGTGGGTGTTGATCACGGTGGTGATGTTGTATTCTACGGTGATTTCGCTGATCAGCTGGTCGATGATCTCGGCGGTTTTGGGGTCGAGGCCCGAATTGGGCTCGTCGCAAAAAAGGTATTGCGGGTTGTTGGATATTGCACGTGCAATGGCTACCCTTTTCATCATCCCGCCGCTGATTTCGGAAGGATAGAGGTGATTCACGTTCACCAGATTGACACGCTTGAGCACAAAGTTCACCCTTTCGCGTTTTTCTTCAAAACTCATATCGGTGAACATATTGAGCGGAAACATCACGTTTTCTTCTACCGTGAGAGAATCGAACAATGCTCCGCCCTGAAAAAGTACGCCCATTTCCTGGCGCAGCTCGCGCTTACGTTTTTCGCGCAGCGACGAAAAGGGCCTCTTGTTGAAAGTAACTTCTCCCTCGTCGGGATCGATCAGTCCGATGCAGCATTTCATCAGCACCGTTTTTCCTGAGCCGCTCTGCCCGATAATCATGTTGGTTTTGCCCTGCTCGAACGAGGTGCTGACGTCTTTAAGGACCACCTTTTCGCCGAAGGCCTTGCTTACTTTATTGATTTCGATCATACCAGCAGCAATTGGGTGAGCAAAAGGTCGAAGCCAATGATCAGTACGCTGCTTATCACCACAGCTCTTGTGCTGTTGCGTCCTACTTCCACTGAGCCGCCGTTGACGGTGTAGCCAAGATATCCGGCCACCGAGGTGATGATGAAGGCAAATACCAGCGTTTTTATGATGGCGTAAGTAACTGTAAACGGCTCAAACCATCCGCGAAGACCTTCCACGAAGTCGACAGAACTTACCATGCCTGTTACCACGCAGGCGGCCCAGCCTCCCCAAATGCCTACCGCCATGCTGAACACGATTAGCACGGGGTTGAAAAGCATGGAAGCCGTGATTTTTGGAAGGATGAGGAAATTGGCAGGGTTTACGCCCATAACCCTGAGGGCGTCGATTTGCTCAGTTACGCGCATGGTGCCTATTTCGGAAGCAATCCGCGAGCCAACCTTGCCAGCCAAGATGATGCTTATGATGGTAGGCGAAAACTCAAGCACCATGAGCTGACGGGTAGTATATCCTACCATACTGAGCGGGATAAAGGGCGAATCGATATTGTAGGCCGTTTGCAATGCCACGATGGCACCGGTGAATACCGACATGAGCACGACAAGCCCGATGGAATCGACACCGAGGCCTACAATCTCAACCAAAAGCTGGCGACGAAACACCGGCCCCTTGTCGGGGCGCTTAAAGGTTTCGATCATCAGCAGCAGATATTCGCCGATCGTATGTAAGGCTTTCAGGGGCATCATGCTGTAAAATTACAACAATAAACGTGCAATGGGTGTGGCTTGTTTTTGGCTTAGTTGGTTGATCTGTCAAAAAATGAAAACACAATAATCCGCTGTTTTATTATGTTTGTTGCTCAAAATAATCCTTTTGAAAGCCACAGTTTTTTTGAAGCTTATCTCCCTTTTAATGCTAATGGCCTTGTGTGCTTGCAGCAGCAGCGTGCATCTTCCTGGAGGAAAACAAAAAAAGGGAAAATGTGATTGCCGCAGTTGGGTTTATGTAGAAAAGAAAATACCCAATGGCTAAAAACAACGGTACACTCGAAAAATATTTACCACCCGGAACGGCTCCTATCATCCTCGAAAAGCTGAAAACCGGAGGGATTTATTTGCGTATCACCCGCAAACGAAGCTCAAAGCTTGGGGATTTCAGGCCAGCAACCAACACCCAGCCCCATCGCATCAGCGTAAATCACGACCTCAACCCTTACGAGTTCCTGTTTACTTTGCTGCATGAGTTGGCTCATTATGAGGCTTTTTTGCGTTACGGCCGGCGCCACAAACCCCATGGTCAGGAATGGAAGAGCATTTTTGGCCAAATAGTTCAGCCTTATATCGAATGCAAGGTATTTCCGCCCGATCTGGAACAGGGCATTATGCGGCACTTCTCTTACAAGGGTATCACCGACCGCAGCGATCATGAATTGCATAACTTATTTAAACGTTACGATCCCCCATCAACCAGCCGCAACGCTCGCGAACTGCCCACGGTGGACATGCTTCCAATAAACAGCCTTTTTGCCATACACGATGGGAGGCAGTTCATCAAACTTGAGCTCAGACGTAAGCGGTTTTCGTGCTACTGCTACAATAATAAGCGTATGTACGTGTTCGGCCCGAAAGTGCCGGTAATACCCCTGGATGAAAATGGAAAGCCCAAGTTGTGAGCACTTGACGGGTTTTTTAATTTAGGTGTTGCATATCCCCCACGCTGCCTTAACTTTGCTACAAAGCAAAAAGTATAATGACACCAAACAGCAATTATTATTGTGTGATCATGGCCGGGGGCATCGGTGCCCGGTTTTGGCCCATGAGCAAAACCTCGCGCCCAAAACAGTTTATCGATATCCTCGGCACAGGTAAGACGCTTATTCAGATGACCTTCAACAGGTTTTTGCCGCTCTGCCCGCCCGAAAATATTTACGTGGTAACCAACGAAATCTACCGCAACCTTGTCCTTGAGCAATTGCCCGAGATCAGTCCGGAACAGGTGCTGTGCGAGCCTGCCAGACGCAACACAGCCCCTTGCATCGCCTACGCCAATCATGTGATCATGCAGCGCAACCCAGATGCCGTGATGGTAGTAGCACCCAGCGACCATATTATCCTAAACGAGACTGAGTTTGTGAACAATGTGGCCGACGCCATGAAGGTGGCCCAAAACAACGACTGGTTGATAACCCTTGGCATTCAGCCCAGCCGGCCCGACACCGGCTACGGCTACATTCAGTATTTGGAAGACCTTGTAATGCCTGATGTGCCTCGTCTGCACAAGGTGAAAACCTTTACTGAAAAGCCGAGTTATGATATTGCGGTGTCTTTTCTCGAGAGTGGAGATTTCCTTTGGAATGCCGGCATTTTTATCTGGTCGCTCAAGCACATCAACAAAGCCTTCGATGCTTATCTGCCCGAAGTCAATGAGCTTTTCCGCGAAGGGCTTGGTAAGTACGGAACTGCAGAAGAACAGGAGTTTATCCGTCAAACCTACAGCGTTTGCCGCAATATCTCCATCGACTACGGCGTGATGGAAAAAGCACCGAATGTGTATGTCATGGCAGTCAATTTTGGCTGGAGCGATCTGGGCACCTGGGGATCGCTCTACGAGATTCGCCAGAAGGATGCCGAGCAGAATGCTATTGTGGGCAATAATGTAATGCTCTACAACTCAAAAGGCTGCATTGTGAACATGCCAAAGGATAAATTGGTTGTGCTTCAGGGACTTGAGGACTACATCGTGGTTGAAGACGATAATGCCCTTCTTGTTTGCCAAATGAAGAACGAGCAGATGATTCGCCAGTTTGTAAATGACATTATGGTGGACAAAGGCGAGCGCTTTGTCTGAAAATCAGGGCCTTCAGATTTTCATCTCGGGAACCTCATCCCGGACGATCAATTTTCCGGCGGTTTTCTGAACGATTTCTTCCACCGACACACCCGGTGCGCGCTCCAACAGAAAAAACCCTTCGGGTGTAACTTCCAGCACTGCCAGATCGGTAACAATTTTCTTTACACAACGCACGCCTGTGAGCGGCAGGCTACATTGCGGCAGCAGCTTCGAATTTCCTTTGGGATCGGTATGGGTCATGGCCACGATGATGTTTTTTGCTGAGGCAACCAAATCCATGGCACCTCCCATGCCTTTGACCATTTTACCCGGTATTTTCCAGCTGGCGATGTCGCCCAGATCCGACACCTCGAAAGCACCCAGCACTGTCAGGTCGATGTGGCCGCCCCTAATCATGGCAAAACTTGTCGAAGAGTCGAAAAAAGCCGCGCCTTTGGTATAGGTAATGGTTTGTTTGCCGGCATTGATCAGGTCGGGGTCTTCTTCTCCGGCCAGCGGAAACGGGCCTATGCCCAACAGTCCGTTCTCCGACTGCAGCACCACCTCCATGCCCTCGGGGATGTAGTTGGCCACCAGCGTAGGAATGCCAATGCCCAGATTAACGTAAAATCCGTCGCGCAGCTCCTGCGCAATGCGTTTTGCAATACCGTTTTTGTCGAGTGCCATGGTGTTATGCTTGACGGGTGGTTACAAATTCGATACGTTTCTCAAGATTGACCGACTGGAAAATACGCTGCACAAAGATGCCGGGCGTGTGAATCTCATTGGGGTTGAGCTCGCCTGCCGGTACAAGGTGTTCCACTTCGGCTATGGTGATCTTGCCTGCCATGGCCATAGCATGGTTGAAGTTGTTGGCGGTGTGACGATAGATGAGGTTGCCATGAGTATCGCCCTTCCAGGCCTTGACTAGCGCAAAATCGGCCGTGAGAGCATGCTCAAGCAGATACATCTTTCCGTTGAACTCGCGCACTTCCTTGCCATCGGCCACTTCGGTGCCATAACCAGCCGGAACGTAGAAAGCGGGTATTCCGGCGCCTCCGGCCCTGCAACGCTCGGCCAGTGTTCCCTGAGGAATGAGCTCAACTTCCAGCTCTCCGGCCAGCAACTGACGCTCAAACTCGGCATTTTCGCCCACATAGGATGAAATCATTTTTCTGATCTGCCTGTTACGAAGAAGCAGACCCAAGCCGAAATTGTCCACGCCGGCATTGTTCGAAATGCAGGTGAGGCCTTTTACGCCCATTTGAACCAGGGCTGAAATGCAATTTTCAGGGATGCCGCACAAACCAAATCCACCCACCATGAGTGTCAGGTTGTCGGCGATTCCGGCCAAAGCGGCCATGGCGTCGGGGAATACCTTTTTCATAGTAATGTATTCATAACAAGTGTGTTATAATGCGTGGCGGTTCAGTAGCCGCCTACTTCACGAAGATAGACATTTTGTGCAATCGTGTGCAGTAATGATCTTTGACCAAGCGCACAATTTGGATGGCCAAAAGCGACAACACTTTGTTTAAGCTTACTGATGTGTTGTCAACATTATCGAAATTGCTTTACCTTTGCAATCCCAAATATGCCAGTTGCCCGGATGGCGGAATTGGTAGACGCGCTGGTCTCAAAAACCAGTGAGATAACACTCGTGCCGGTTCGATCCCGGCTCCGGGTACAGCAGGACGCCCTCGAGGCGTCTTTTTTTTTTGAACTGGGGCCGAAAGAAAGAGGTATTGAGGTTTGTTGATTTTTTGGCCTATTAAAATATTAGGTTCAGCGT
>DAIOUP010000175.1:0-5230 GCA_036759465.1 Bacteroidales bacterium | reverse complement strand
GTATTAGAAGTGATATTAAACTACCATTGAGAACAAAGTCGGTGAGGCCGCTGAGTTTTCTAACGCGCTCGTCCAGCTTGACATTCAGCGCTTTAATATACGTATTGACCTGCATTCCTGCTGGCTGAATAGTTTCCTGAAACAGGATCTGCGCCTCCTCTTTACGGTTTCCTTCCATCAGCATGACAGCCTGGTCGTAGCGCGAAAAAACAACGTTTACCTCCTTCAGCAGGCCTGAATACTCGTCCCATTGCCCAAGCTGGCTCTCCAACTGCTGAAGCTGCAGAGGCAAACTTTGCCTCAACTGGCTGATTTGCCCCATCATACTCAAACGTGAAGCACCATCAGCCCCTATGAGTGCGGAAAGCAACGAAACCGTCTCAAGATTGTCGGCCTGTACCGATTTAAGCTTACCACTGGCACGGTAAGCCTGCTGCAACTGCTGCTCTATGGATTTCATGGCGAAAACCCCCACAACAATAATGGTCAGCATCACCAAAATCGATCCAAGTATAATCCGGAAATTGAATAAAATCCTGCGGCGTGCGCTTTGTTCTGTTTGTTGTGTCATATCAGTACTAGTTTTAAAAATGTAAAACTTTTGATTTACGGCTAACATTAGACAATGTTACGCCATCCCGACCGAAAAAGCAAGTTTTTACATAGGCCTAAATTAAACCTCCCAATTCAGAAATGATTATTTCCGAACCATATCAACTCCTATTCCACCAATGCGAAACGTCACAATCTGACCAGAGCCAGTCATCAAAACCAGAAAGATTTGCTGACCGCCATAATAAACCTAATATCTCAGATTCACTGAACCCAACCCAATATACTGATATTAAAGAAACAGCACCAAGCATCCATTACCCGGCGATCACGCCCTTGGGTCGGGCTTCATGGGCATCCGGGCCATTTTCTCCACTTCGAGTGTCGGGTGACCAAACTCTTCGACCACCTTGCCCAGCATGAGGTAGATACCCGCACCCTGAAAAGGATGTTGTTTCAACGAAGGTGGGAAATGCACTGTATCGAACAGCTCGCCTGAATGATCGACGAAAGTGCCGAACTGCATAATTTCCCCTTTCACGGTACGGACATATTTGGTAGTCACCAGCTTACCCAGCATGCGCACCGTATGTCCAACATGCCGCATCATTTCGTGGGCGTGTATCTCACCCCTGAAAGCAGTCTGAAGCATGTCAAAGTGATTCATGCTCACCGGAAAACCCAGCAGCTCAAGCTCGTCGTAAGCATCGTCCAGCGGTTGTTGTTCCAAGGCCGGCAATTGGTAGCGGCGAGCCTCCTCGCGAAAAAGCAAAGTTTGCGGATCACTTTGTTGGCTCTTCTTCCTATACAGATGCGCCTCCCACAGCAATCCAGGCTTGGGCTGGGTGGTGAAAGACAGCGCGCCGGCCCTGATAAGCAGCACCAATTGCTCAATGCCAGGCTTCACCCGATCGATGAAGTCGTGAAGATCGCGGTATTGGCCATAGCGCCGGCGCTCCTCCACAATGCGATGGGCCAGCTGTTCTTCCAGTCCGGCCATATGCACAAAGCCGATGTAAATGACGCTTCCCCTGATGCTGGTCAGATACTGACTGTGGTTGACACAAGGCAGATGCAGCTGTCCGCCCTGCCGGCGTGCCTCGTTGAAATAAACCCAGGTGTGATAAAACCCGCCAAAGTTGTTGATCACCGCCACCTGAAACTCCAGCGGATAATGGGCCTTCAGGTAAAGACTCTGAAAGCTTTCCACTGCATACGAAGCGGAGTGGGCCTTGGAAAACGAGTAACCCGCAAACGACTCGATCTGCCGCCACACCTCGCGGACAACGTCATCGGGATATCCGCGTTGGCGGCAATTATCGAAAAACTTGCCCACAATGGCTTCAAACTCCCCTCTCTTTTTCTTTTTCCCGCTCATGATGCGGCGCAGCACATCGGCATCGGCCAGGTCGAGCCCGCCAAAGTGGTGGCACACCTTGAGCACATCTTCCTGATACACCATCACCCCAAAGGTTTCTTTGAGCTGCTGCTCCATCACCGGATGTATATATTTGAATCCGTGCGGGTTGTGAAAACGATGTATATACTCACGCATCATGCCCGATTTGGCCACGCCGGGCCTGATGATGGAGCTGGCCGCCACCAGGGTCAGGTAATTGTCGCAATGAAGCTTGCGCAGCAAACCCCGCATGGCCGGACTTTCGATGTAAAAGCAGCCGTTTGTTTCGGCACGGCGCAGCAGGTCTTTCACCTTTTCGTCCTGCTTAAAAGTTTTCACATCGTGCACATCTACGCGTACACCTCTGTTTTCCAGTACAATGGAAGCAGCCTCCTGTATGTGACCAATGCCGCGCTGACTGAGGATGTCGAGTTTTTCGAAGCCCAGATCTTCCGACACATACATATCCCACTGGGTAGTGAGAAACCCTTTGGGAGGTAGGTCGAGGGCCACATAGTTGGTGATGGGTTCTTCGGCTATGAGTATGCCTCCGGCATGTATGCTGCGCTGGTTCGGAAAGTCGAGGATATGCTGCGCGATGTCGTGGATGTGGCGGGTGATGTGGTTGAGGCTGTAGTAGCGGTTGGGATCGTTAGCCAGTTCGTCGATCTCAGCCTTGGGAAGGCCGTGCACCTTGCCCAGCTCGCGGTAGATGCTTTTGCCGCGAAAGGTGCTTATGGTGCCCAACAGGGCAGTGTGCTTGTTGCCGTAACGCTTGAAGATATAGTCAATCACCTCGTCGCGCTCCTTCCACGAGTAGTCGATATCGAAATCGGGCGGACTGGTGCGTTTGGGATTGAGGAAACGTTCAAAGTAGAGGTCGAGCTCTATGGGATCGACATCGGTGATGCGCAGGCAATAGGCCACCACACTGTTGGCGCCGCTGCCACGCCCCACATGATAGAAGCCGCGCGACATGGAATAGCGCACCACATCCCATGCAATGAGAAAGTAAGCCGAAAAACCAAGTTTATCAATGATCTGCAGCTCGTTTTCGATGCGTCGCCTCGCCTCGGCATGATTTAGCCCGTAGCGATAGCGCATGCCGTCGAAGGCCAGTTTGCGCAGCAGGGCGCGGTCGTCGGCCATGTTGCCCGTAAACGTTTTGCGGTTCTTAATGGTCGAAAAGTCGAAGTCGATGCCACATTCCTGCTCAAGCCAGGCCGTGGTTTTGAGCAGTTGCGGATAAAGTGCAAAAGCCGCCCTGAGCCTGTCGGGCGGCAGCATCAGCTCGTCGCCTGCAGCATGCTGGTGCACTTCGAGCCTGCTCAACAGGATGTTGTGATCTACAGCCCGAAGGTTTTTATGCACATACCATGCAGTTTCGTCAGCAAAAGTCACAGGCTGCATGAGTACCAGGCGTTCTTCGTGGCTGCGCCATTCGGAGCTCAGCAAACGCGGCACTTCGGATAAACGCACCCCGCCAAACTCGTTCTCGCGCAGCGAAGCAGGTTTTCGGCTGCCAAAAGGATATACCACAAACACCTGCTCGAATGGCGGGGCCGTTTCCGGAAAAGGCGTTCCCTCCACGTTGTGCCGCGTAAGCATCTCGTTGAGCTCGCGAAAGCCGGCATTGTTGCGCGCCAAACCCACATACAGCAGCCTGTCGCCCTGCCGGAACTCCACCCCGGCTATGGGTTTGATGCCAAAACGACGACACTCTTTCACAAACTCCACCATACCCATGGTGGTGTTGATGTCGGTGAGGGCTATGGCAGTCAGACCCAGACCGCGCGCCCGCTCTACCAAAGCCTCAACCGAAAGCATCCCGTAGCGTAAACTGTAATAACTGTGTACGTTGAGGTACATGAGAGAAGATTCAATAATTCAAAAATCAAGATTCAAAGATTGTAGAAGAGGCGGGTTACGAGATGCGAATTACGGGCAGTGAGTGCCGAACCACAAACACCAAACAGCTTCTAATCCCTCTATCAAACTAACTCATACCCAGTACCTGGCACCTAGCCCATTCCTCCGGCCCTTTGCACAGCCATTGGCCCGAAGCGTCGTTTTACACGGTCAACAGCCTGGTAAAGATTGATCATTTCCGGTGTATCGTCAAAGAGGTCGAGCTGCTGTACCCCGCCCACCAGTTGCCCAAGTCGCACACCCACCAGCCGCACCAGCATTCGGCGTTCGTAGAGGCGATCGAACAGCTCGTACACCGACGGAAGCAACACATGGTCGAAGGAGGTATAAGGCAGTTGTTTCTGGCGTGTGTGTGTGTCGAAGTTGGCGTAGCGTATCTTCACCGTTACGTTGCCGGTAAGTTTTTGCTGGCTGCGCAGCTCAAAGGCCAGCTTTTCCACCATATGGGCCAGCGTACGGCGAAGCCGCTGAAGATCGGTGGTATCCTGGTCGAAGGTATGCTCGGCGCTCATCGATTTCTGATCGGTGTAGGGCTGCACGGGCGTGGGATCGATACCGTTGGCCTTACGCCACACCACCAGACCGTTTTTGCCCAGCACCTGCTCTACCATGTGTGGCGGCATCAGCCGCAGGGTGCCGATGGTAGCCACCCCCATGGAGCGCAGCAAGCGGTAGCCCGACTCGCCTACCATGGGAATTTTGCGTATGCTGAGCGGATCGAGAAAAGGCTGTATCTGTGGCGTTTGCACCTGAAGCTCACCATTGGGCTTGGCCTGCCCGGTGGCTATCTTCGACACCGTTTTGTTGGCCGAAAGGCCCAGCGAAATGGGCAGTCCGGTATGGCTGATGATGCGCTGCCGCAGCTCGTGCGCCCATTTGTAACAACCAAAAAAACGATCCATACCCGTGAGGTCGAGGTAGTGCTCGTCGATAGATGCCTTTTCGTAAAGGGGCGCACTGTCGGCAATGATGTCGGTAACCAGACGCGAATAACGACTGTAAAGCTCCATATCGCCACGTATGTACACCGCCTGACTGCACAACTGCCTGGCCAGACGCATGGGCATAGCCGAATGCACCCCAAAACGACGCGCCTCGTAGCTGCAACTGGCCACCACTCCGCGGTCCGACATGCCCCCAATAATTACAGGCCTGCCCTCCAGCGAAGGGTTGATCAGGCGCTCCACCGACACAAAAAAAGTGTCGAGATCCATGTGTACAATTGTGCGTTCCATTTTGTTTTAGAGACAATAGTAGTTTTAGTCGGTAAGTAACATTAGAAACAGGGACAAAGGACGATTTGGGACGAGGGACGGGAATCAGGATGCTGGTTGCTGGTTGCCCTTGGGG
>DAIOUP010000174.1:0-5231 GCA_036759465.1 Bacteroidales bacterium | reverse complement strand
AATCTGAGTTACTGATGATATTTTTGAAGAATCAAAGAATAAAACTTAAACAGTTCATAACCAATGAAATTCTATGATCTCGATTCGGTTTTCACCTTTGGAAAGTATGAAGGGAAAACGATTAAGGAGGTTTTTGAGCGCGATCCGAAGTATATCGACTTCTGCTTCAACAACATCGATGAATTCTATGTATCGCCCGAGGTGATGCGTGAGCTCAGGGCAATGAATCTGGCCGAGATAACTGGGCCTACATCCTTAGAGTCGTTTGACGACGAAATGTTGGACGCTTATCTGGATGATGCCACCGAAGAACTCGATGGATTTGACGAGTCGGTGCTCGACGATGATGAGGAGCCCCGCTGGGATGATGAGGAGGACTACGATCTTGGATTCGACGACGACGATTTTGAGAGCTTCGACGATTACGACGACGACGATTACTAAAATCTTTGCCGCCTTCGGGCGGCATTATTATTTCAAAAAGTCCGCAATGGATTTAGCATAGTTTTTCCAGCTCATTCCAGCGGCCGTTTCAGCAACGTTTGCGCGTGGAATGGGATTTTCAATGGCTTTCTGCATGATTCGGCACATATCGTCCGTGTCCGATGGACGGGCCAGATATCCATTATAGCCATCCTTTACCGTTTCAGGAAAATGCCCCACCGCGGTGGCAAGCATCGGCATCCTGAAATTGTAGCCGATCGACTCCACACCCGAAGGCGTTGCTGTGAGGTAAAACAGCAACAAGTTATCACTCACCTGAAAGTACTTGTGCACCTCTTCGTTGGGTACAAACTCGTTAACCACATACACCGAGTCTTTTATGCCAAGCTGTTCGATCAGTTCCAACGGACGATATTCGCGCTCATCGTCTCTGTTTTTAAGAAAAAGCCTACCAGCCATTTTGAAGATGACCTGTTTAACCCTTGTACTCCATTTTTTTTGGTCCAGGGTTTGCCAGAACGACTCCCCGACAATCAGTAAACTTACATCATCGCGTTGCTTCCTAAGTTTTGCAAAAGCCTCTATGGCGTGATGTAGTCCCTTGTATTTTCGAATGAAGCCAAAAAACAGAAACACATGTTCGTTGAGGTTCATGGCTGTTTTCCGGGCTTCGCGATCGAAATCAGGATCAGGCTCAAACATGTCGTATACCGGATGGTACAGTCTGACAACTTTATTGTCGCCGTGCGATGCCACCTCTCCGTCGTTTAGAATTTTGTAGTTGCGTTTTGGAAACAACGCACGCAATTCCTGTGCAGTCTTCAGGGCATGAACAACAAAACGATCAGCTTTTCCTAAGGCATAACGTGTGAAGAGTGCATCAATCTTGCTACCCTCTTTTTGAACAACAAAGTGCAGATCGAAAACCGCTGCCGCACTGCATAATCGTCTGAGGCGCTGAACGATAACACCCATGGGAAGTCCCTGAATGGAAATAGCCCACTGAAAGATAACCAGATCGGGTTTCAGTGCTGCGATGGCGCGTGCAGTGGCAAACCAGCTTAGTGGATTATTATAATTCGTCAGATAGTGTACTTTAATGTTGGTGCCCGAAAGCTGGTCGCGGCGGCTTTTGCGGTCGATAAAGTCGCGGGGTATTATGGCAGGATATTGTTGTGTCCAGGAGACGATATGCACCTCATTTCCTTCTATTATGTCGAAAGCCTTTGCGAGCGAAGTGTTGTAGTTGGCTATTCCCCCCTTGAATTTGGGACCTGGACCAAAGCAGACGATACGCATTTACAATGATTTTTGGCAAAGGTACAAAGCTGCATCGTGTCAATGCGTTTTGCCGGCCATTCCTTATCTTAAATAAACGAAAAGCCGGCACTTATGCTGGTACCGGCTTTAACGAAAATGTACTCTAAAATAATTGTTGATTATCCAAGGTAGCTCTTGAGGATTTTGCTCCGCGAAGTGTGTTTCAGCCGGCGAATAGCTTTTTCCTTGATTTGACGAACCCTTTCGCGGGTGAGGTCAAATTTTTCGCCGATTTCCTCGAGGGTCATGGGATGACTGCCGTTGAGTCCAAAGTATAAACGGATTACGTCGGCCTCCCTTTGTGTAAGTGTGGAGATTGCACGGTCAATTTCCTTGCGCAACGACTCGTAGAGCAGCTCCGTTTCGGGCGTTACCGACTCTTCGCTGCGCAATACGTCGTACATGGTGTTGTCTTCGTCCTGTACGAGCGGTGCGTCCATACTGATATGGCGGCCGGCATTCTTGAGCGATTCTTTTACTTCTGTTTCGGTTATTTCGAGCATTTCTGCTATTTCTTCCGAATTGGGTTCGCGCTCGAACTCCTGCTCCAGCTTGGCGTAGGCCTTGTTGATTTTATTAATCGACCCAATTTTGTTTAGCGGAAGCCTTACAATGCGCGATTGCTCGGCAAGAGCCTGCAATATTGATTGACGAATCCACCAAACGGCATAAGAGATAAACTTAAACCCGCGCGTTTCGTCGAAACGCTGTGCGGCCTTGATAAGTCCCAGATTGCCTTCATTGATAAGATCCGGAAGACTGAGACCCTGATTCTGGTATTGTTTTGAAACGGAAACAACAAAACGCAGGTTGGCTTTGGTCAGTTTTTCCAGGGCAGCCCTGTCGCCCTGTTTGATACGTCTGGCCAGTTCCACTTCCTCTTCGGCGGTGATAAGCTCCACTTTTCCAATCTCCTGGAGATATTTGTCGAGTGAGGCAGTTTCCCTGTTGGTAACTTGTTTGGTAATTTTTAGTTGTCTCATGGAATATCCTCGTGAACTTTGTGCCTTTTATTTACGGATTAGCGCATAAGTGGTTACATCTTTTTATCGCCTTCGTGCTTTGGCAACAAAACTTTTCTCGAAAGCTTCATTTTGTTGGTTTTGGCGTCGATGCCGATAAGCTTTACTTTCACTTTGTCGCCCACTTTCAGAACACTTTCAACCGTTTCGAGGCGGCGCCATTCAATTTCCGAAATATGAAGCAGGCCGTCTTTTCCGGGAAGAATTTCAACGAATGCTCCGAAAGGCAAGATGCTTTTTACGGTTCCAAGATACTCTTCGCCAACTTCGGGAACGGCTACGATGGCGAGGATGCGGGCCTTGGCCAGCTCGATACTTTCCTTGTTAGCCGAAACGATATCAATCACACCAAACTCGCCTTTTTCCTCGATTACGATGGTGGTATTGGTTTCGCGCTGCATCTCCTGAATAATTTTACCACCGGGACCAATGATGGCGCCAATAAATTCTTTGTCCACAAACATCTTTTCAATGCGCGGCACGTGGTCTTTGTAGTCGGCTCTGGGCTGGGTGATAACCTTGGCCATTTCGTTGAGGATGTGCAAGCGGCCCAGACGTGCCTGTTCGAGCGCTTGTTCCAGAATCTCATATGTGAGTCCATCAACTTTTATGTCCATCTGGCATGCCGTGATACCGTCCCTGGTACCCGTAACTTTAAAGTCCATGTCGCCAAGGTGGTCTTCATCGCCAAGGATATCACTTAACACGGCATACTTGTCGGGCGAACCGCTCGAAATGAGGCCCATAGCGATGCCTGCAACAGGTTTCTTAATTTTTACACCTGCATCGAGCAGCGCTAAAGTACCACCGCAAACCGAAGCCATGGAGCTGGAGCCATTCGATTCGAGAATGTCCGAAACTACGCGAATGGTATAGGGATTTTCCTCGTTGTTTGGGATCATTGGTTTCAGTGCGCGTTCGGCTAGATTGCCATGGCCTATCTCACGACGGCTGACACCCCTGCTTGGCCTGGCTTCTCCGGTCGAAAATGACGGAAAGTTGTAGTGCAGCATAAAGTTGCTTGTGCCTTCGAATACTGCGCCGTCGATCGTCTGCTCGTCAAGCTTCGTTCCAAGGGTAACTGTAACAAGCGACTGGGTTTCGCCGCGCGTAAAGATAGCAGAGCCATGGGTTGACGGGAGATAATCAACCTCGCACCAGATAGGCCTGATTTCGTGAAGCTTACGGCCGTCGAGGCGAATGCGTTCATTGAGTATCGCATCGCGGACGGCTTTCTTTTCCACATCGTGGAAATAGCGTTTTACGAGGCCCTTCTTTTCGGCTCTTTCTTCTTCAGCTAGTGTTTCGAGAAAAGCGTCACGCACTGCCTCAAATGCTGCTGCGCGGGCATGCTTGTCGGGATTTCCCTCAACGGCAAGGGCATAGCATTTGTCGTATGAATATTCGTGAACTGCTTTACGAAGATCTTCATCATTCACTTCGTGGCAGTATTCTCTCTTGGGTGAAGCTTTCTCAACCTTCGAAGCCAGTTCAATCTGTGCTTTACAATGCGTTTTGATGGCATCGTGAGCCACTTTGAGCGCTTCGAGCATTACGGCTTCCGAAACCTCCTTGCACTCCCCTTCAACCATGACGATATTGTCGATGGTGGCGGCTACCATCAGGTCGAGGTCGGCATTCTCAAGCGAGCTTATTGCCGGGTTAATCACAAACTCGCCATGGATTCGGGCTACCCTTACTTCGGAGATAGGACCGTTGAAGGGAATATCGGAAACCATCAGGGCCGAGGATGCAGCCAATGCGGCGAAGGCATCGGGTGCCACATCGTTTTCGCCTGAGATAAGGTTTATAATCACCTGTGTTTCTGCATGGTAATCATCAGCGAAGAGTGGACGCAATGCCCTGTCAACCAGACGAGCAATCAGCACTTCATAGTCTGAAGGGCGCCCTTCGCGTTTGAAAAAACCGCCTGGAAATTTTCCGGTTGCTGCAAATTTTTCTTTGTATTCAACGCTGAGCGGGAGAAAATCGACGTCTTCCTTAGCTTCTTTGGCCGAAACGACAGTGGCCAAGAGCATGGTTTTGCCAATGGTAAGCACTACTGCTCCGTCGGCTTGTTTGGCCAACCGACCTGTTTCGATGGTTACCAGCCGGCCATCCGGAAGACTGATTTCCTGTTTAATTCCTTGAGGTATCATATTGGTAATGTGTTTTTTCTGGTGTTGCAAATGCAAAAAAAGGCAATCAACAAATTGCCTTTTTTTGAGCATAACCACTAAATGGTTTATTTGCGGATGCCGAGTTCCTTGATAATATGGCGGTACCGCTCGATGTCTCTTTCCTTTAAATAATCCAGCAGCTTTCTGCGCTTACCTACCAAACGAACGAGGGCACGCATGGTAGCCATGTCCTTCTTGTTGTTTCTGAGGTGCTCGGTGAGATGCTTGATCCGAAATGTGAATAAAGCAACCTGCGATTCGGGAG
>DAIOUP010000173.1:0-5250 GCA_036759465.1 Bacteroidales bacterium | reverse complement strand
GGTGCTCACCAATCTCGAAAAAAACGCCGTGGAAGCCATGCCCGGTGGCGGAACACTCCGACTCGTTTTGAAAGAAAAACCTGACGAGATCACCATCAGCATCTGCGATACAGGCACCGGCATCTCGCCCGATAATATGGACCGCATCTTCACCCCCTTCTTTACTACAAAGGAAGTGGGCAAAGGCACCGGCCTCGGATTGCCCCTTTGCTATGGCATTGTTAAAATGCACAAGGGACAGATCAACGTAAGTTCGAATAATCAGCCCGAAAAAGGACCAACAGGAACAACATTTACCATAGTATTACCAAGAAAACCACTTTCGTAACAAGAAGTCAATAACATACAAGATTATGAGCAACGAAAACAAACTGATTCTGATCGCCGACGACGACGCCGACTACCTCTACCAGATCGAGATGATGGTGAAGAGCTTCGGATTCAGGGTAAAAACCGCCGAAGGACAGGCCGAAGCCGAAAAAATCCTCGAAACCACAAAGCCCGATCTGGCCATTTTCGACCTCATGATGGAGCAGGAAGACAGCGGCTTCATTTTATCTTACAAGGCCAGGCGCAAATACCCCGATATGCCCATCATCATTGCTTCGGCCGCTACAGCCGAAACTGGCTACAGCTTCGACCTTTACGACGAAAACAACAAAAACTGGATCAAAGCCGATCTTTACCTCGAAAAAGGCATACGCCCCGATCAGCTGCACCGCGAAATCAATAAACTGCTCAAAATCTGAAGCAGTTGAGAATCCGTTACGGCATTGTGTACCTTTGCCCCTCAACCAAAAAACCAAATAAACGCTGAATATGGCAACACTGCAGGTGCTTGTGGTGGACGATGAGCCGGGAATCCGCTCGGGAGTAGTGCGCATTCTGCAAAACTTCACGGTGGGCTATCCGTTTATGGAGGAAGACTTCGACTTTGCCATTATTGAAGCGGGCACGGGCGAAGAAGCCATCGAAGTGCTCAACAGCCGTAAGGTGGACGTTGTGCTGCTCGACAACAAACTGCCTGGCATGGAAGGGATCGAAGTGCTCGAATACATCAACAAACAGCAGTTCGATCTGGCCGTGATGATGATCACCTCCTATGCCTCGCTCGATCTGGCTATACGCGCCACCAAAAGCGGAGCATACAACTTCATGCCCAAGCCCTTTACCCCTCAGGAACTGAGGGCTACTATAGAAAACGTGGCCAAGCACCTGTTTTTGAAACGCATGACGCGCAAAATGCAGATCGAAGGCAAACAGGTGAGGTTTCAGTTTCTGTCGGTGCTGTCGCATGAGCTCAAATCGCCCCTCAATGCCGTTGAAGGATATCTGAAAATGATGCAGGAAAAACAGTTGGGCGACAACATCGACAGCTACAATACCATGATCGAACGCTCGCTGGCCAGGCTCAAGGGTATGCGCAACCTGATCATGGACCTGCTCGACCTCACCCGCATCGAATCGGGTAAAAAAGAACGTCGCCTCCGCGAGACCGACCTTCCGGCCATTGCCCGTCAGGCTATGGACACTATGGAGCCCTATGCCATTCAAAAAAATGTGAGGATGACCCTCTCGAGCAAAGGCAATACTACCCTGCTGGCCGATGCCGACGAAATGGAGATCATCTTCAACAACCTGGTATCCAACGCTGTTAAGTATAACAAAGACAATGGTACGGTAACCGTTCACATTGAAGACGCCGGGAAGGAAATCATTATTCTGGTGAGCGATACAGGCATCGGGATGAGCAAAGAGGATATTGAAAAGATCTTTGAGGATTTTGTGCGCATTAAAAATCAGAAAACGAAGGAGATAACCGGGAGCGGACTGGGCCTGTCGATTCTGAAGCGTATGGTGGAACAATACAACGGCACGATTGCTGTGGAAAGTGAACCCGACAAAGGCTCAACCTTTACCGTCAGCATTCCCCGTCAATAGTCTGCAACCATGCAATGCCACAGCCTCATCTGCGTTATCAAACAACAAATCCATCCAATCAAGTATTGAAGAACCTGATTCCATCATAGAGAAAAGAAAATGAAATTTTACCCCGAGACCTATCATATTCCCGACGAATCGATGAAGCCGTTCATCGACGACGGCGAGATTTGGGACTTTCTGAACCAGGCCGAACCCACCGCAGTAAATGTGAGGAAGGTAATTGAAAAATCGCTATCGAAACAGCGGTTGAATCTGGCTGATACGGCTATTCTGCTGCGCACCGAAGACCCTGCCCTTATAGAAGAGATCAAGCAGGGCGCACGCATGCTTAAGGAAAAGGTTTACGGCAAGCGCATAGTGCTCTTTGCGCCGCTTTATGTGGGTAATTACTGTTCGAACAACTGCCGATATTGCGGCTTTAAAGCTTCCAACAAGGAAGCTGTGCGCAAAACCCTCACCCGCGAAGAGCTGATTGCCAATGTAAAAGCTCTGGAAGAGCATGGCCAGAAAAGACTCATCCTGGTTTTTGGCGAACACCGCACCTACTCGCCCGAATTCATTGCCGAAACCGTGCGCGAGGTTTACAAAGTGAAAAAAGACCATGGCGAGATACGGCGCGTCAATATTAACGCCGCGCCATTCGACATTGAAGGTTTTCGCACTATTGGTCAGGCAGGCATTGGCACCTACCAGATCTTTCAGGAGACCTATCACCACGAAACCTACGCCAAATGCCATACTTCAGGAAAAAAATCCGACTACAACTGGCGCCTTACCGCCCTCGACCGTGCCATGGAAGCCGGCATCGATGATGTAGGCATCGGCGCACTATTTGGTTTGTACGACTGGCGCTTCGAGGTGATGGCCCTGCTCAGGCACGTAAATCACCTGGAGGCCTGCTACAATGTTGGTCCACACACCATTTCGTTCCCGCGCATTCAGGACGCTCTCGAATACGACCTCGACGACCGCTATGCCGTGTCTGATGAAGAGTTTACACGGCTCGTGGCCATACTCCGGCTGGCCGTGCCTTATACCGGACTTATTCTCACTGCTCGCGAACCCGAGCAGGTTCGCCGTGAGGTTCTGGCATTTGGATGCTCGCAAATTGACGCCGGCACCAAACTCGAGATAGGGGCTTATGCCGAAAATCCAGAAGTGGATCAAAACCTCACGAAGGAGCAGTTCAAGATCAACGACGACCGAACGCTCAACGAAGTGATCGACGAGCTTCTCGAAGCCGATTACATCCCGTCGTTTTGCACGGCATGTTACCGCAAGGGCCGCACCGGCGAACATTTCATGGAGTTCAGCGTGCCCGGCTTTATCAAGCGCTTTTGCACGCCAAATGCCCTCCTTACTTTGGCCGAATACATCGAAGACTATGCCAGTGAGACTACGGCCGAAAAAGGCTGGCGCGTGATCGAACGCAATATTTCCGAGCTCGGCGACCCCCGTTATGAGGAGCAGGTACGTCAGCGCATCGAACGCATCCGACAGGGCGAGCGCGACCTGTATTTTTAACTCCCTATCTCCCCATCAACCAAACCTAAACTCCTGATACACCAATGGCAAAAGGAAAAGACCTCAAACCGCAAATCGGCATCTTCGGAAGGCGCAACAATGGTAAAAGTTCCATTATCAACCTCATGGTCAATCAGGAAGTGGCCATTGTGTCGCCCGAGCCCGGCACCACCACCGACCCGGTGAAAAAGTCGATTGAGATCTTCGGTATCGGCCCGGCCATTATCATCGATACGGCCGGCATAGACGACACGGGAGAACTGGGTGAAAAACGTGTTGAGAAAAGCCTTCAGGCAATAAAAACCATTGACTGCGCCATCCTTGTAATCACCGAAAACCAGTTCGGTTTTTACGAAAAAGAACTTATCAAACAGTTTCGTGAGCATCAGGTGCCCTATTTGATTTTGCATAACAAGTCCGACCTGCAAGCCCTTGAACACATCACCCGCGAGAGAATCGGCGAATTCAGCAAGGCCACGGTAATCGATTTCACAACTACAAATCAGCTTGGTCTTGAGAAACTTATTGCCGAACTGAAAAGAACTATTCCCGAAACTGTTTATCAAAAGCCATCGCTGCTGGGCGGCATTGTTGAACCCGGAGGCGTAGTGCTCCTCGTTACACCCATCGACTCCGAGGCCCCCGAGGGTCGCATGATCCTGCCACAGGTAATGGCCATACGCGATGTGCTCGACAACGACTGCATCTGCGTAGTGCTAAAGGAAACCAATCTCGAGCAGTATTTTCGCCAAGGAATGCCGCATCCGCAGCTCGTTGTTACCGACAGTCAGGCCTTCGGCTTTGTGAGCAAGGTGGTGCCAGCCGATGTTCCGCTCACCAGCTTTAGCATTGTTTTTGCCCGACTCAGAGGCGATTTCGAACACTATCTGCAGGGAACGCCGGCCCTATCGAAGCTCGAAGAGGGCGACAAAGTGCTCATCCTCGAATCGTGCACGCATCAGGTAAGTTGCGAAGACATCGGAAGGCATAAATTACCCCGCTGGATCAGGGAATACACAGGAAATGACATACACTGCGACATTGTGGCCGGCCTTGCACAGATTACCGACATACACGACTATAAACTCGTTATCCAGTGCGGCGGATGTGTTGTGACGCGTAAGCAGCTCATCAACAGGCTGCAACCCGCCGTAAACGCCGGCATTGCCGTAAGCAATTATGGTATGGCCATCGCCTGGATGAATGGCATTTTCGACAGGGTAACACAACCTTTTCACAAGCTTTATTAACAACAATGATCGAACAGCTGCTTAGCAAAGACAAGCATGATGCAGGGGAGCTGGCCAAATTGCTTTCGGCTGCACCCGGCGATGAAACCCAAATGATTCTTGACCGCGGTTTGGCCGTCAAGGCTGCAACAGTGGGCCGCAAAGTATATCTGCGCGGCCTGATCGAGCTTACCAACCGCTGCCGAAAAAACTGTCACTACTGTGGCATCAGGGCCGGCAATACGCAGGCTGAACGCTATACCCTGACCGATGAAGAGGTTTTGGAATGCGCCCGCTTTGCGCATGAGCAAGGCTTTGGATCGCTGGTTATACAAACCGGAGAGCTCAGCGGAGAGGCCTTTGCCGCTCACATCGAAAGGCTGCTCATCGAAATTCACCGGCAAACCGCTGGCGAGCTAACTATTACGCTCTCGTGCGGCGAACAGCCTTTGAGTGTTTACCGACGATGGTTCGAAGCCGGTGCCAGCCGCTATCTGTTGCGCATTGAAACCACCAACCGCGAGCTGTTCGAAATCATACATCCTGCCGACAC
>DAIOUP010000172.1:0-5261 GCA_036759465.1 Bacteroidales bacterium | reverse complement strand
GCAACAGTTTTTATTTTTCATAAGCCATAATACTATCCTACAGTCATTTAGACATCAAGTAGGATTGAATTGATTTTATTATTGCCAAAATTTCACGTATCTTTGAAGCGCTTTAATATCACCGTTAATCGGACAGACAAGTTGTCAGGAGAAAACACATTAGTTAGTATTTACGGCCGATTAAACCTGATGGCATAATTTTCGCGAAGAAAACCAAAACTTAAATAGTTCAGCATGAGCACAAATCCACAACACGTTGAATGCCTGATCATCGGTTCAGGACCAGCCGGTTACACTGCCGCCATATATGCCGCCAGGGCCGATATGCATCCGGTTATGTATATGGGTATTCAGCCCGGTGGTCAGCTAACCACCACCACCGAAGTAGAAAATTTTCCGGGCTATCCTGAGGGAATTACCGGCCCTGATATGATGGAGCAGTTGAAACAACAGGCCGAACGCTTTGGCACAGATATTCGTTGGGGTATGGTGACTGAAGTGGATGCCTCGCAGCGTCCTTTCAAAGTGAAAGCCGACGATGGTGCGGAAATTATCGCCGAAACCATCATCATTGCCACCGGTGCCACTGCAAAATACCTTGGTCTGCCATCCGAAGAAGAGTTTAAGGGAGGAGGTGTTTCGGCCTGTGCTACCTGCGACGGCTTTTTCTATAAGGGAAAAGATGTGGCCGTGGTGGGCGGGGGCGATACTGCTGCCGAAGAAGCCACCTATCTGGCCAAGCTGTGCCGCAAAGTTTACCTCATCGTGCGCCGCGACGAGCTGCGCGCCAGCAAAGCCATGCAAAAACGTGTTATGAACACTCCGAACATCGAAATCCTGTGGAATCACGAAACCAAAGAACTATTCGGCGAAAAATCGGGCTTCATGAAAACGCTCAAAGGCGCAGTTCTTAAAAACAACAAAACCGGTGAAGAGCGCGTGATCGATATCGACGGCTTCTTTGTTGCCATTGGCCATAAACCCAACAGCGAACTTTTCCATGGGGTACTCGATATGGACGAAACCGGCTACATCATCACCAAACCCGACAGCACTGCTACCAACGTACCTGGCATTTTCGCTTGCGGCGATGTTCAGGACAAAGTGTTCCGTCAGGCGGTTACTGCCGCCGGAACAGGCTGCATGGCTGCCCTCGAAGCCGAACGATTCCTGGCCGCCCAAAACGACTAATCTGCACTAAATCATACTTGAAAGGCTGCTCATCATGGGCAGCTTTTTTATTCTATTCTGTTGTTAAATATTTAACAGAAGAAGAATTTCGTTTTACCTTTGTGGTTTGAAATTTACCCGCTGCTATTGGCAGGACTGAGATTCATAAAATGCTGAATATAAGACGTTTAACTATCTGCATTCTAATTGCAACCCTTGCTTTACTTACACAGAAAATTCATTCGCAGGAGCAGAAAAAAATTACTTTAAAGCCCTATGGTTTTGTAAAGTTCTCAGCCTGGTACGATTCGCGTCAGGTGGATGGCACCCGCGACGATCTGATGCATTATTATCCGCTAAACCGAAGCACAAGCGCCGACGGGACCGATCTTAACGCACGTCCTTCGCTCAATTTCAGCGCCATGAGCACAAGGGCAGGCATTCGGTTAAGCGGAACGGAAGCGCTTGGCGCCAAAACTTCGGCCCTCATCGAAAGCGACTACACGGGGGCCGGCAGCACTCAGTCCAACAGTTTTAGACTGCGCCATGCATATGTCAATCTGCGCTGGGAAAAGACCGAATTGCTCATGGGGCAATACTGGCATCCGATGTTTGTTCCCGAAGTCTTTCCCGACCTCTATTCACTCAATACCGGCGCGCCTTTTCAGCCTTTTATCCGCAATCCTCAAATCAGTTTTCGTTATTACAGAGGAAAGAATCGTCTTGAAGCTACCCTGCTGACGCAGCGCGACAATACCAGCGACGGCCCATTGGGCCGAAGCCCAGTATACCTCAAAAACGCCGCCCTGCCCAACATACATCTACAGTGGCAGTTTAAAAGCGATGCTTTGGTTTTAGGTGCTGCATACGACTATAAACGCATAGTGCCACTTCTATACACAAACAAAGGCTATCCAACACATGAAACGATTGAGGGTCATTCGTTTATGGCCTTTGCCAGAACAGGGACAAAAGACTGGAACTGGCGAATAAAAGCCATTTATGGTCAAAATCTGACCGAACACCTATTGCTTGGCGGTTATGCAGTGCGAGATGTGGACCAGCAAACCGGAAAAATTTTCTTTACACCAACCAATCACCTTTTCGTATGGTCAGAGGTTTGCTTCGAACGAGGACCCTTTCACTATGGTATTTTCGGAGGATATGCCAAAAATTTTGGCACCAGCCATCCCAACAAAGGACAATACTATGCCAAAGGGCACGACATAGACCGGCTGATGCGCGTCTCGCCCATATTTAGCTATAGTTCAGGTCCCTTGAAGCTTGCCGGAGAGCTTGAATATACCCGGGCCTACTACGGCACACCCGATAAGGAAGGAAAAGTAAAGCAGACGCGGGCAATTGGTAATGTCCGCCTAACAGCAACCGCTATCTACGTCTTTTAGCAGATCGATTGTGGGATAGTTATTTTTCCTTATTCCCTGCTGCCGACTTCCTCTAAAACACTATTTTTACGGTAGTAATACTGCATTTATGATTGACCTTTCATGCTCCTATATGGGCCTTGGCTTGCGCAGCCCTATCATTGCCGCCAGTTCCGGCTTCACGGACACTTTGGTGAAAATCAGGCATCTCGAACAGCAGGGCGTGGGTGCCGTGGTGCTCAAATCGATATTCGAAGAAGAAATTATCCACGAATATCATCACGTCCTGCGCGAGGAAGCCGACAAGACTGGTCGTGAAGAGTTTCTCGACTACCTCGATGTCCGACTGCGGCGCGAAACCCTCGATAAATACCTTAACCTGATTAGCGAGGCAAAAAAGAATGTCGACATCCCCATCATCGCCAGTATCAACTGCAAATCGGCCTATGAATGGATGACCTTTGCCGACGAAATCGAAAAAGCCGGAGCCGATGCCCTGGAACTCAATGTGTTTGTTATGCCATCGGCACTCGGCCGCAGCAGCGAAGACAATGAAAAAGTTTACTTTGAAATCGTAAAACAGGTGAAACGGCGCATCAGTATCCCCATAGCGCTGAAAATCAGCTATTATTTCTCCAATCTGGCACAATTCGCCATCGACTTGTCGCACAGCGGTATCGGCGCGCTGGTGCTATTCAACAGGTTTTACAGTCCTGATGTCGACCTCGACAAATTGCATGTCAATCAGGGACATGTGCTTAGCAGCCCGGGCGAGCTGAGCATGCCGCTGCGCTGGATTGCCATGCTGCACGGAAGGCTCTCATGCGATATGGCAGGCACAACAGGAGTGCATGATGGCAAAGCGGCAGCGAAGCTGCTACTGGCAGGCGCGTCAGTAGTTCAGGTGGCAAGCGCATTTTATCGTCACGGTATCGGCTATGCTGCTGTGATGCACAACGAACTGCGAGAATGGATGGAGGAGCATGGCTTCAAAAAGATCAGCGACTTTGCCGGTATGCTCAGTCAGAAAAAAATCAGTGATCCTGCCATATACGAACGTGTTCAATTCATGAAGTATTTCAGCGACAAAGACTCACTATGACTCCAAATTAACCAATGAACAGCAAAAATCAGGAAAGGCTGATCCAGGAGGCCTTTAAACCCAAGACCTGGAGCGAAATCAAATCGCACGACTCGTGGTCGGTTTTCAAAATCATGGCCGAATTTGTTGAAGGATTTGAGAAACTGGCCAAGATTGGTCCATGTGTGGCCATTTTCGGCTCGGCCCGCACCAAGCCCAGTCATAAAAACTACCGGCTTACCGAAGAAATAGCCTATCTGCTTACCAAAAAAGGATTTGGTATTATCACGGGTGGCGGACCGGGAATCATGGAAGCCGGCAACAAAGGGGCTCATTTTGCAGGAGGCAAATCGGTGGGCGTAAACATTGAGCTTCCCTTTGAGCAAGCCCCGAATCCTTTTATCGATCGCGACAAATACATTGAGCTTCAATACTTTTTTGTGCGAAAGGTGATGTTCATGCGCTATTCGCAGGGCTATATCGTTTTGCCTGGTGGCTTTGGCACCATGGACGAATTGTTCGAAGCCATCACGCTTATTCAGACACAAAAACTGGTCAAATTTCCCATCGCGCTGGTGGGAAAGGAATACTGGTCGGGGCTCATAGGCTGGATAAAGGAAGTGATGCTTGCCGAGCACAATATTTCGCCCGATGACATGGAAATCTTCAGCCTTGTCGACACTGCCGAAGAAGCAGTGAAAATAATCGAAGATTTCTACAACAAATACGCCCTCAAGCCCAACTTCTGATGAAACAACGCTCCACCAGCCTTCCAATTCAATTGCTGCCCATAGAACAGGATGGATTCCACATCCTTATCATCGGCAGAATAAATGGAAAGAAAGCTAATTTTCTGGTGGATACCGGGGCTTCACGAACCGTTTTCGATGAGCATGGGGTGATGCCTTATTTAAAAGGAGCTAATTTCGAAGACAATGAGAAGCTTTCTACAGGCCTGGGTACCAGCGAGATGCCAAGTAGAGTAACCGTAATTGACAAGATTAGTTTTGGCCGGTTGAAAATTCGCGATTATCCCTCGGTGGTGATCAATCTGAGCAATGTGCACAGCTCATATGAGGCCCTGGGTTTGCCGCGAATAGTTGGCGTGCTTGGCGGTGACCTCATGCATCAACACCAATGCAGGATTGATTATGGACGGATGCGCATTACCTTCTTTTTCGAGCCCGATTGACTGCGGAAATCAGGGCAATATGACAAATTTCGATCGGCGAAGCTCATCCGTACAAAGCCGCAATTCGAAATTATAGACACCTGGCTTTAAGCCCTTTACATCCAATATTCCTTTCCCACCAACGAGATTCACAGATTTTGATACAGCAAGTCGCGACGCGTTGTCGTAAATGCGGATCAGTGCAGACAGGCAATCAGTGTTTGCAGTTTCAAAGTACACCAGTCCTTGTGATGGATTGGGCCAGATTTTCAGCGGCTCAGGTCGTTTCTCGGCAATACCCGGAGACACGGAAGCTGTTCCGTTCCACAATTCAAGCCCGCCGCTGAAATTACCCGTAAACATTTGCAGCTTTTGGTCGTTGCCAAGTTGTCCGACAAATGCCGCCGAACGAAAACCAGCATCAATATGCGTTACAACGGTGTCGAGAATACTT
>DAIOUP010000171.1:0-5283 GCA_036759465.1 Bacteroidales bacterium | reverse complement strand
TGACTTTTTCAATGATTTCGCGAACGGTCTGAATATTTTCGGGCAAGGCGCTATCGATCTTATTGATTACCACCACATCAGCAATGCGTAGGGTAACCTCGCCGGGATAATACGACAATTCGTGACCCGGACGATGAGGGTCGGCCACGGTAATGGTGAGGTCGGGTTTGAAGAACGGGAAATCGTTGTTTCCACCGTCCCAGAGCACCACATCGCAACCGTTGGGATCTTGTTCGGCAGCGCGGAGGATAGCTTCATAATCCACACCGGCATAAATCACATTGCCACGAACTACATGCGGTTCGTATTCTTCCATTTCCTCAACGGTGCAGTTGTGGTAGGCAAGATCCTCAACAGTAGCAAAACGCTGTACCTTTTGTGCAACAAGGTTTCCATAAGGCATGGGGTGACGTACAGCAACAACTTTCAGGCCTTTGGCCATCAGGTATTCCACAACCTTACGCGAAGTCTGGCTTTTACCACAACCTGTGCGAACTGCACCAACTGCTATCACAGGCTTATTGCTCTTAATCATGGTATCGCGTGGTCCGATGAGCATAAAGTTTGCGCCGGCAGCATTAACGATGGCGCTGATGCCCATTACTTTATTATAAGTAACATCGCTGTAGGAGAATACACAAATGTCAGCCTGCAGGTCGGCAATCAATCTGGGCAGGTCTTCTTCGTTGTAGATGGGTATTCCATCCGGATATAACGTGCCGGCAAGTTCGGCAGGATATTTACGTCCATCAATGTCGGGAATCTGTGCGGCTGTGAAAGCCACTACCTCGTATTCCGGTTTGTTGCGGAAAAATGTATTAAAGTTGTGAAAATCGCGCCCTGCGGCTCCGATGATGATGACTTTTTGTTTCATACCGGTATGATTTTGTGTTAAGTGGTTACTATTGGCACAAAGGTAACCAATACATCCGGAAAAACATTGAAATGAGCTATTTATAATCGCTATAAATTAGTAACTTCTTATCATTCAGCGTTTTATATTGTTATTAATTTAACAATAAATTTAAAATTTTACGCAAACCTCATGCAATACGAGCTGGCATATTAAAATTACTGTTAATAATTAACAACTGAGTTAAGGCACTTATTAAATGGCATGAACTAAAACGAGCGGCTTTTTTTACCTTTGCCAGCCCAAAACACTGCGGAGAAATGCTTGACACAATTTTAAAGGAGGCTTTTATCGAGGCCTACCAGGCTTTGTATGAAAAACATCCGGATTTAAAGCATATTGTATTTCAGGCAACACGACCTGAATTTCGCGGCGATGTTACGATTGTTGTCTTTCCATTTACGAAAGATCTGAAAAAAGCGCCCGATATGCTGGCTCAGGAGCTTGGCTCTAAATTAAAGGAAAACAATCGTTTTGTCAGAGATTTTAATGTCATCAAGGGGTTTCTCAATATTGAAATAGACGATTCCTACTGGCTGGGATTTTTCAGAAATAATTGTAATAAAACTTCATTCGGCACCGAATTTAGTCCTTCATCCAAGAAAATTGTCATCGAGTATTCCTCGCCCAACACCAACAAACCCTTGCATTTGGGGCATATTCGCAACAACCTTCTTGGCTGGAGTGTGGCCGAAATCCTAAAAGCCAACGGTCACGAAGTCGTCAAAGTGAATCTGGTGAACGATCGCGGAATACATATCTGCAAATCGATGCTGGCATGGCAAAAATGGGGTGGGATGACTCCTGAACAAGCCGGTATGAAAGGCGACAAACTTGTTGGCGAGATGTATGTGCGCTTCGACAAGGAATACAAAAAGGAAATTGAAGCACTTAAAAACGAGGGCATTGCTGAAGATGAAGCTGCCCGCAAGGCACCCCTGATGCTCGAGGCACAGGAAATGCTTCGCAAATGGGAAGCAGGCGATAGCAATGTGCGTCAGCTTTGGGAGATGATGAACGGCTGGGTTTACGAAGGTTTCGATGCGACTTATGGAAGATTGGGTGTTGATTTTGAGAAGATTTATCATGAATCGGAAACCTATCTTTTAGGAAAAGACATGGTTGCCCAGGGCCTTTCAAACGCTGCATTCTATCGCAAGGAAGACGGAAGCGTTTGGTGCGATCTGCGCGATGAAGGCCTCGACGAAAAGCTCCTGCTCAGGGCCGATGGCACCTCGGTTTACATTACACAGGACCTTGGAACCGCCGAGCAACGCATGCATGAGTACGAAGCTGACCAGATGATTTATGTGGTTGGCAACGAGCAAAACTATCATTTCGATGTTTTAAAGCGCATTTTGAAGAAACTTGGCAAAGCCTGGGCCGAAAACATTGAGCATCTATCCTATGGTATGGTAGAGTTGCCCGAGGGAAAAATGAAATCGCGCGAAGGAACGGTAGTTGATGCAGACGATCTTATGGAAGAAATGGTGGAAACCGCCCGTCGCACCACCACCGAACTGGGCAAAGCCGATGAGCTTGATCCTGCCGATGCATCACAACTGTTCGAAATGATTGGGCTTGGTGCGCTCAAATACTTTATTCTGAAGGTAGATCCCAAAAAGACCATGCTCTTCAATCCGACCGAATCGATCGATTTCAACGGTAATACAGGTCCATTTATTCAGTATACCCACGCCCGCATCCGCTCGCTGCTTCGAAAAGCTGAGTCGACCGGGCTGATGCCAGCCAACGACATTCCTCCTATCGCACAACTACCAGAAAAAGAGCGCCAGCTAATAAAGCTTTTGCATCAGTATTCCTACACCTTGTCGCAATCAGGCGAAAACAGAAGCCCTGCCCTACTTGCCAATTATATGTACGACCTGGCAAAGGAATTCAACCAGTTCTATCAATCCGAACCAGTGCTGCGTGAGGAAAATGAGGCTATTCGCGCGCTCCGGCTTCAGCTTAGCGGTTTCGTGGCCAACACACTCAGGCATGCCGGCCAATTGCTCGGTATGAAAATGCCCGACCGCATGTAAATAATTAAACTTTGTGTATTCCCAATTGTTTTAGTTTAGCAATGTTCTAAATAAAAACAACATCCATGAAGTACATCTACAAATTCTTACTCCTGATCACCCTGATGCCAGGCATTATGTTGCTGATAGCCAACAGCAACGGCAGCCCGGGCGGAAGCAGCGGAAGCCCGGGCGACGGCAATCAGACCTGCACGGCTTGTCATACAGGAACGGCCGTTAACCAGGCTGGATGGATCAGCACCAACATTCCTGCTGAAGGTTATGTTCCCGGCACCACCTATCAGGTTACACTAAGCCCAACGCACGCAGGAGCTGCTCGCTTTGGCTTTGAGCTTACAGCCGAAACAGGTACAGGACAAAAAACCGGAACGTTTGCCATTACGCAAAGCAACCGCACAAAGCTTGTCAACCAAAACAGATCGGTAACCCATACCTTTAACGGTACTACGCCCAGTGGCGGAGGAACAAGCTGGACTATGAACTGGACGGCTCCGGCCATGGCTGCAGGAAACATCACCTTCTATGCGGCAATCAATGCAGCCAATGGCAACGGTGGCACCGGCGGCGACGTCATCTATCGCACAACCCTGAGCGTACAACCCATGGCGCCGGCGGCACTCACCACCGTACAACCCTCATCAGCCGGACAGGGTGAGACCGTTACACTAACGATAGCCGGCACCAACACCTCATGGACCGGCACCAATCCGTCCGTTCAGCTCGTACTGGCATCGAACCAGACACAGACTATCAATGCCCAAATGGTGACAGTAAACAGCGCCACACAACTGCAAGCACAGTTCATTATTCCCGGCAATGCAACGGCTGGCGTGTATCATGTAAAAGTAAACACTCTGCAGCTCGACAATGCCTTTACGATCTCTACTGTCACTTCTACCGCTGAGAACAACGAAAGAGCAATCAGTATTTACCCCAATCCATCCAATGGACAGAACATCAAGGTTGAACATCGAATGAACCAGCCTCAGCTTAGGATATTGGACATCAGTGGCAAGGTTGTTTACCATCAGGCATCTGTGATTAACAACGAAGCGCTTAACCTTCAGCAGCTATCGAGAGGAATCTACACACTGATGCTGACCGACACGCAGGGTAGCAGTATTGAAAAACTGATCATTCGTTAGTCTTTTTTAATGTCAAATAGCTAAAAGACAGGGTTTCGCCTGTCTTTTTTTTTATTTTCATTCATTACCTTTACCCAAAATCCAACCGACAACTGTCATGGAAAGGAAATGCCTAGAATGCGGAGAAGTACTGATGGGCCGCGCAGATAAAAAGTTCTGCAACGACCAGTGTCGATCAGCAAATTACCAGCGAAAAAATGTCGTCACCGAAGGCCTTATTCGTACGACCAATAATCAACTCCGAAAGAACTACACCATTCTGAAGGCACTCAACAAAGACGGAAAAACGAAGGTCAAGAAATCAACTCTTGTAAAAGAAGGTTTTATTTTCGGGCTAATCACTGGCTTTTATACGACCCGAGAAAATAAGACCTATTATTTTGTTTACGATCAAGGCTATCTGCCAATTGAGAACGATTACTATGTTTTGGTTGTGAACAAAGGCAGCGATTCGCAGCTCAAGTAATCCTCATTTAAAAGGTTTTTGAGGCGCATTGTGAAAAATTTTCTAACAGTGTTAAATTTTTCACATTCTAAGTTGTTTTTTACATAACAATAACCTTACTTTTGCGTTGTGTCCAAACCGCATTAAAGCAATGAAGTACAATTTGCCGCACAAGACCATTGAGCGCCTGAGCCAATACAGACGCGCCTTGCTTATTTGTTTAGAGAAAGGGCAGACACACATTTATTCTCACGAAATTGCCCGCATTCAACACATTACGGCCGTTCAGGTGAGGCGCGACCTGATGCTTATCGGCTACACGGGGACGCTGCGCAAAGGTTACAACGTCAAAGAGCTTATTGAACTGATCGGAGAAATTATAGACTCAAGCGAAGGCATCAATGTGGCCATTGTTGGTATGGGAAATCTGGGACGCGCACTCATTAATTACTTCATTGGTAAGCGATCGCACCTCAGGATAGTGGCAAGTTTCGACATCAATCCCGATAAAATCGGGAATACCATGTCGGGAGTACCCTGTTTCAGCATCGACGATCTGCCGCAGATTGTCAAAGAAAAGAATATCAGAATCGGCATCATGGCCGTGCCGGCCGAATTTGCTTCCCAAACCGCCGATCTCCTTGTCAAATCGGGCATTAAAGGCATCCTGAACTACACGCCTAAGCCGGTCAACGTGCCCGACGACGTTTACCTCGAAGAATATGATATGATTAC
>DAIOUP010000170.1:0-5289 GCA_036759465.1 Bacteroidales bacterium | reverse complement strand
CGCCATTGGTGCTTTTATGGCATTTTTTCTTGCCTGGTTGTTGAATATAAAAAAGAATCGTGGCAGGGCTGACGCTGCACTTTCCATCATTTTTTTAATCAACGGGATTACCATCCTGCTGGGATTTCTGGAAATTGTCAACCGCAAAGCAGGATATCCCTTTGCTTTCATTTTACACACTTCCACGCCGCCTATTTTGCTCCATGGTCCGCTCATGTGGCTTTATGTAAGCCTCCTAACAAAGCCTCAGTTCAAATTCAGGGTGATTCAGCTAGTGCATCTTCTGCCTTTTGCTATCATATTGCTAATGTTTGTTTTAAAGAATTATGTTCTGCCCTCTGACCAGCGCATCATGGAGGAACAAACCGAGGCATTCAGGCAACAGTTAATGTTTCCGGTAGTTGCATTAATAATCTTCATTTCCACACAGGGGTATTATTGGTACAGCTGGTTGCGGTTGCAAAGATATCGCGAGGCATTGAAACAATATTTTGGCAACCTCGAACACAAAGACCCGGTCTGGCTTCGGTATTTGCTCATCGGCGCAATTGTTTTTTACGCCATCATCAGCCTGCTATATATTGCCGACTACCTGTTCAAGCTGATGCCGTACGGCAGTTTACAGACAACGGGTTACGCCTTTGCTGCTGTTTATACCCTATATTTGGGTTACTACGGATTCAAGCAAGGCGATGTTTTTACACAGTCGAAAGTTGAAATTGCTTTTGATGCTCTGGCCGATAAAAGGCAGGAAATTGCCGAGCCTGCGCAAGAAGAGGTTGCTGAATTGCAGCAACTTATGGAACGTGAAAAACTGCATACCGACCCAGAGCTCACCTTAGCCCAACTGGCCAGGGCAGCCGGCACAACACCATTGAGGCTCTCATCGCTACTTAACCAACAAATGGGCATGAACTTTTTTGAATTCGTAAACCGGCTTCGCGTGGAAGAGTTTAAGCAACAGGCAATGAGCGATGAAGGCAAAAAACTGAACCTCATGGGCATAGCCTACAACAGTGGTTTCAACAGCAAACCGACGTTCAACAGGGTATTCAGGACATACACCGGCAAAACACCAAGCGAATGGCTGGCCGAACAACAAAAATAAAACCGCCGGCAGAAGGAATACCAGTGCAACGCATTGCCTTCGAGGCATTTGCGGCCACTCTAATGCCGCATGAGCTGGAGTATGTGCGGAGCAGGCAGAACTTCAAAACAGCTGAAAACCAGGCCATACTGAGCCAGTTGCGCGACGCGCTGGTGCGCCCGTCACAATTCCAGGGTTTTGACCGAAGTATCGACAAGCGGCATTATTCCTACGTAAAGAAATGGATCGAGGAAAAACTGCAATCCATCGATGCCGATGCCTATTTCGAACAGCTTTTGGAGCTGGACAAAAAAATAATGACCGATGCCCTTAGCGCGGACGATGAACGCAAAATGCTTGCCATGATCAGGGCAAGCCGGCGCACCGATTATTATTTTGTGCGATTCTACGAGTTGATACAAAACTATCGCTACTACCTTCTCATTCGCATGCGGCACAATTACCTTAAAACTATCAATAATTTTCTTGAGGTGAACCGCGAAGCCTGGTTAAGGTCAAAAGCGATAAACCAGGAGCTGCACGAGGCCACACGCGACATAGTTGATCAATACGCCTTTTCGTCGGGCGGATCGAAACAGTGGGAAGCACGATTGATCAGCATATTTGAGGATGAAAGCCTCGACGGTCTAAATCGTTATTATGCCATCGTACGCCTTACATTTATGTATTATAACTACAAGGAATACGATAAGCTGCTCGAACTCTACGCCCAGCTCGACCAGATGATGCATCAGGGCATTATTTACAGCCGCAGGATTTTGGCCAACTATTACGCCAACAGATTGCTGGTGCACTCGCGTAAGAACGAAACGGATCTGGCACTCTATTTCGGCCGCTTGTCTATTCGTCACAAAGGCAGCGACTTTTTGTTTTATCTAACAAACTATTGCAGCGTTTTGCTGAGGAGTGGTCATTTTGCCGAGTCGCTTCAACTGCTCAAAAGCAATATGCCGGAATACCGCAACACCATTAGTCCACACAACCGTATTGGCTTTGCCTCGCTCTATATTCAAAGTCTTGTTTTGTCAGGGAAGGCTCAGCAAGGCCTCAATTTCGCAAAACAGGCACTTGAGGAGTTTCGTTCAGAGCTTTTCCAGTTCCGCTGGCATCTATTCTTCACCTCCATGTTGCTGGCTCAGTTGCGGCTCGAGCGCTACCGCGAAATTATTCGCACTGTGAAGCGCTACGACCTATTGAGCCTCGAGAGGAGTCGTCATGGCCGTGCCGGTTACATACCATATCTTCAATGGTTTTATGAGGTGGCAAGGTATAGAGAATGTCAGACTGACGAGAAAGGCCTATTTGAAGCGCTCAGGAAATCGTCGGAAGGACTTTGGCAAGACCCCCACAGGGCAAAGCTTTTAGAGGATCTTTTAGCTGAGCTGAAATATCATGTTGCCGATCTCACCACAGGATTGGGGCGCATCAATTAGCCAAAGGCGGATTTGGTTACTTTTGCCACCTAAGGACTCTATTACATGCAATATATAAACGCTTACCTGAGCGAACTCTGGCATCTGACAGTGGACATGGCGCCTTATCTCTTGTTCGGCTTTCTTGCCGCAGGTGTGCTTAGAGTCTATTTTCCGCGCGAGTTGCTTGTAAAATATATGGGAGGCAAAGGTGCACGCGCCTCGCTCAATGCCAGCCTTTTGGGCGTGCCCATGCCGCTCTGCTCGTGCGGAGTGCTCCCCGCCGGAATTTCGCTCCACAACAATGGTGCTTCAAAAAGTGCCACCACATCCTTTCTTATTTCAACTCCACAAACCGGTGTCGATTCCATACTCGTTACATATGCTATGCTTGGCCTTCCCATGGCCATCATACGCCCTGTGGTTGCCTTGATCACAGGCTTTGCCGGGGGTTTGGCGTCGGGGCGTTTTGAAAAGGAGAACGATGCCAGGCCTGTCCGGGCAGCCGAAGAAGAAATTCCCCGCAATTTTGGCTATATGCTGCGCTATGCCTTTATTGATTTCATGGCCGACATCAGCCGCTGGCTGGTTTACGGATTACTTATCGCTGCACTCATAGCCGTTATGCTGCCCGACGATTTTTTTGCAACAGCAATCTCAAATCCGGGCCTTCAGATGCTGCTCGTTTTGATTGCCAGCATCCCGGTTTACGTTTGTGCCACCGGATCGGTGCCTATCGCTGCCGTGCTTTTGCTCAAAGGAATATCGCCCGGGGCCGTTTTGGTATTTCTTATGGCCGGACCAGCCACCAATGCTGCCTCGCTAACCGTATTGAACAAAGCGCTGGGCCGCAAAACAACAATAATTTACTTGATAACGATTGTTACCGGCGCTTTAATATCCGGTTTTGTAGTCAACATGCTGCCTTCGACATGGTTCGAGGTGTTCGCATCTGGCCACCAGTATCACCAGCACGGCTTATTGCCCGGATGGGTTGGTATTGGCTCGGCTATTTTACTTATTGCACTGATTCTAAATAGTTTTATAACAAGTTTTCGTCAAAGGACGATCAAAAACAGCATCAATATGGGACATAATAATTTGCTGCTCACCGTTGAAGGCATGAGCTGCAACCACTGCACAAGAAGTGTAGAAAGCAAACTGAGTGTTCTCGAAGGAATCAACCTTGTAAAAGCCAACTTTGAGCGCAACGAGGTGCTCATTGAGGGCGAAGATGTAGATCTGGCCAAAGTAAAAATGGTGATTGAAAACCTGGGTTATTCCTACAAAGGACCAAAAGATCCTGCTTAACGTTAAATTATCTAACAAATAGAATTCTATTTAAATGTTTCGAAAACTATTCTTATTGCTGATTGGCTCAATACTTTGGCATACTTCCGGGGCACAAACCGAAATTTTCAGCGGAAGAAGCGAGGCAAGCCAGCATCAACTCATCTATTTTCCTGCACAGCGACTTGCAGCATCCAGCTGGCAGGTTGATGGCAAATCCGGACTATTCTTAATGCAAGCAACTGAAGCCGGGCAAGATGAAATTGCGTTTCTGCGCGAGGATGGTCAACAATTGCTCTGGGGACGCATCATAGAAGATAGATTCACAGGAAAATTGAATGATGACAGGAAAACGCTGGAAGTAAGCCTGAGCAAAAACAATAACCCAAACCTGTCGGGATGGCAATTCGTGCGTGCTGAGGGCAGTTTCAGGCATAAAAACGATCGTGGCACCGGAGCGATGATCGAACTGAACTATTATTTTCCCGACGACCCAAATCATAGCTTAATCCCTGTTCTTGCTTCATTCTACGGGCTTGATGCACAGTCAGTTCAGGCTGAAAGCATGATGCAAGCCGATGTTGATGCATTTATCGAACGTTATCGGCAAATGAGCACAAATGCCGATGGCAATACTCTGGAAATGAACTGGATGAAAAGTGCTTCCGGCTTCCCGGTGTTTATTTCCGGCGATTTACTCTGCATGGTAAAAACCTCGGCTGTTAGCACAGGTTTGCAGTCGGTTCGCAGGCATGCCGAATATGTGGTTATCGATTTGAAAAACACTAAAAAGCTGACATACACTGATATCTTTGCAGAGAACAGCAGCGAAGTGCTCTCAGTTTTGCTTGAGGAATCGCTGCGGAAGCAATTTGGCATTGAGGCTGGAGGTAATCTTCGTCAGGCAGGCTTTTTCAATGAGACCGTAAGGCCGAACGAAAATCTGATTATCGGCGCCGGGGCACTTGGTTTCGCTTACAATGTGTATGAACTTGGTCCGCCATCCAAAGGTCAGCCCTTGCTGATGCTTCCCTTCAACGCTGTTGAGCCCCTGCTTCGACCGGAGTTCAAACTGCGGATTGAGGATGCCTTAAAGAAACTTTAAAGCCTTCATCGAATGAGCTTATTAGTGGTGCTTGTCAATGTTTTGGGCGCGATGGCACTTTTGCTTTTCGGCATTAAGCTGCTTTCGGAATCGTTGCAGAAACTGGGCGGCCGACAGCTGCGCAACTGGCTCACGGTGGTTGCCGGCAATCCTGCACGTGGCCTGCTCTCGGGCTTTCTCCTGACGGCCCTTCTGCAGTCGTCATCGGCCACAACGGTATTGCTGGTAGGTTTTGTCAACTCGGGGCTCATTTCGGTTTACAACGCCACGGGTCTCATCTTTGGCGCGAACATCGGAACAACCGTAACTACCTGGCTCATAACATTTTTTGGTTTTACTTTCAACATTAAAGGGTTTCTTTTGCCCTTATTGGC
>DAIOUP010000169.1:0-5294 GCA_036759465.1 Bacteroidales bacterium | reverse complement strand
GTCTGGCTTCCTTATTCGAGAAAATTAATTTGTGAGAAATAATCTCCACATAAATTATATCCCCGGATTTGGTTTTATGCCGCCAGATGCCGGCATTATTCAGGCTGCGCGTTGTGTGCTGTACATCATCAAGCAGTAATGGCACATCCTCGGCGGGCCTGATATCCTTTAATGTCATTTGAAGAAATTCCTCGCGCGAGTAGCCATAATTGGATATTGCTGCTTCATTGACATCCAGAAATGCCAAAGTTTCCAAATCGTAAACCCACATGCTCAATGGGTTGTAATCAAAAAGGTAGCGATACCTGCCTTCGCTTTCCCTGAGTGCTTCCTCAGCTTGAAGTCGGCTGCTTACATCATGTACAATAGAGTGGAGCTCTTCTTTTCCTTTGTGTTGCAGAGGGCCGGAATAGATTTCAACGGGGACGATCGTGCCATCGGACAGCCGGTGTTTGAACAGGAAATAATTACGCTCCTGTTGCCTGGCCAGCATCATCTCGTGCTTTATCTCATCGGGCGATAAATTGTTGATATTGAAAATGTGCATATTCAGGAGCTCTTCCCGGCTATATCCGTAAAAAGTGCATGCTGCATTGTTGACATCCAGTATCTTTCCTGTATCCGGATCCAAAACCATCATCACCGAATAACTGTCGTGAAATAGCTGTCGATACTGCTGCTCGCTTTCCGAAAGCTTGTGCTTGATCTGGTGAATTGGTGTGACATCGGTTATCGATATTACACTGTTGAGGCTATCTGCGATGAGGCTTACATCGAGAAGTACATTTCGTGTTTCACCATCCTTTCGTATTATGACAGATTCATAGCTTGAAGGGGCCTGCTCGGGCAATTTTCTTCGCAGATGGTGATATTCGAGCATCTTGGGCAAACTTGCAGGATGAATAAATCGCTGCCACGTATGACCGACAAGTTCTTCCACAGTATAGCCTGTAAGCTGGGCCATTTTCTTATTTGCCAGTAAAATTCTTGTCCGAGCATCGGACACCAGGATTGCTACTCCTGCATTTTCAAAAACAGTCCCAAATAAATCGCCTGTATGTTTGTGTCTTGCATGACAGGATTTGCACAATAGCCTGCGAATTTCCACAAGATTGATAAGCGCATATGAGAGTTCAGCCTTATTGTATTCAGGACCAATCAGCAGGTCAACCATGGGCAGTTCTTTTCCAGTAAACATACCATGCTCGTCCCAAATCACAATACTTACAACAAAGTTGCCAGAATGCAATTGCTGCACTACAGTGTCGCTATACTTATTGAATAAGTCAGCTTCGAACAACCAGACCTCGCAATCATTTTTAACAACAAATGACTCTGCACTTCTGATCTCAAAGCCTTGTTCTGGTCTTCCAATCAGAGACCGAACTTTATCAGCTGTAGCCATGCTGCCATAAAAAGCAATTTTGATGAGGTCCATAAGTCGAGCAAGCACTATTTAAAAAGTTCCTAACTCAAAAGTACCTATTTAAGGAATTGCGGTCAAAACTAACAATCACTTTACCCGCATTTATTTCCTGTTCGTATTTTTGCGAATGAGATTAATTATATGCCCGAAGCGTTAGATGAAAACCAAGCAATAGCCACCTATGCACAAGCACTTTCGCATCCTGTCAGGTTGGCTATCATCCAAATGCTGGCGGAGCAAAGTGTTTGTTATCATGGCGATATGGCGGCCGTGCTGCCTGTGGCGCCAAGCACACTCTCGCAACATCTGAGAGTACTCAAAGATGCCGGAATAATTAAAGGAGAGATTGACCCGCCCCGCGTGAGGTATTGTCTCAACACTGCAAAAATCATTGAAATAAAGGAGTTGTTCGACATTTTTCTGGAGTCCGCACTTCGAGGAGGAGTCGAAAACTGTTGATATTTAATAATTTAAATATATGACCATTAAATGAAAGTTCGCCTTAAACTCATTGACCGATACCTCACGCTCTGGATTTTTCTGGCCATGGGAGCAGGAGTACTTCTGGGAAAGCTATTCCCCGGAATTGCAGGTTTTACGGATTCTTTGTCAGTTGGGGCAACAAATATTCCTATGGCCATAGGGCTTATCCTGATGATGTATCCGCCACTGGCAAAAGTGGATTACTCACTGCTTCCGATGGCCTTAAAAAATGTCAGAGTGATGTCTTTGTCTCTTTTCCTGAACTGGGTAGCCGGTCCGATGCTGATGTTTATACTGGCTGTTGTCATTTTGCGCGACCATCCGGGTTATATGAGTGGACTGATCCTGATTGGGCTAGCGCGCTGCATTGCTATGGTTATTGTTTGGAACGATCTGGCCGGAGGCAGCCGCGAATACGTCGCCATACTCGTTGCGCTCAACAGCATTTTTCAGGTGATTACCTATAGTTTTTACGCCTGGTTATTTATCAATGTATTGCCGAAAACCATGGGCATTGGCGAATTCGATATCCATGTGCCGATGGATGAAGTGGCCAAAAGCGTGGCTATTTATCTGGGAATACCTTTCGCAGCAGGCTTCTTAAGCAGACACCACCTTATCAAAAGGAAGGGGAAAGAGTGGTTCAACAGAAAATACGTTCCCGTGATTTCTCCCATTACCTTGTATGCACTCCTTTTTACCATAGTGGTGATGTTCAGCCTGAAAGGCGACAAGATTGTGGAGCTGCCGCTCGATGTGGTTCGCGTGGCTGTGCCATTGATATTGTATTTTGTGCTGATGTTTTTTGTTAGCTTTTTTGTCGGCAAAGCCATGAAGGTGCCTTACGAAACCAATGCATCGGTGGCTTTCACCGCCACCGGAAACAACTTTGAGCTGGCCATTGCGGTTGCCATTGCGGTATTTGGTATTTATTCGCCTCAGGCCTTTGCCGGTGTAATCGGGCCGCTTGTCGAAGTTCCGGTGCTCATCCTGCTGGTCAAAGCAAGCCTTTATCTGAAAAAGAAATACTACCGCAATGTTTGATAAGCTTCGTAATCTTATTGTCCGGCTCGATAGCTCAACCATACCGGCCGAACGTAAAGTTTTGCTCCATAATCTGGCAAATCATTTACGAGCCAGGCTCGACAAAGGGAGGGTAGCAATCAATTTTATCTGCACCCACAACACCCGTCGCAGCCATTTGGGACAAATCTGGGCACAAACCATGGCTGCATATTATGGCTTGGATAAGGTTGATTGCTATAGCGGGGGGACTGAAGCCACAGCTTTGTTTCTGAAGATTGTCGAAACCCTTGAGGAGCAGGGTTTTCAGATTGTGCAACTGAGCAATGCACCCAATCCAGTGTATGCTATCCGGTACAGCAATGAATTTCAGCCTGTTATCGCTTTTTCAAAAACTTACGATCATCCTTTTAATCCCCGTTCCGGATTTATTGCCGTTATGACATGCGACTCGGCAAATGAAGCTTGCCCGGTAGTTTTTGGAGCGGACACACGATTTTTTATCTTTTATCCTGACCCAAAAGTATCCGACGGCAGCCCGAAAATGCAAAGTGTGTATGCTGAACGAAGTTTACAGATTGCTGTGGAGATGAAGTATTTGTTTGAATCAACGGCGAATCTGGGAAAACGTTTTTCTTAAGCCGATCACATATCCAGCCACTTACGGAACTCCGCGGTGCGTGCAGTACTTACCCACTCTGTTTGAGCAGAGGGAGGCTGCAAACTCAATGCAATACGGCTTTTTGGCATCAGGTGGAGTTTTCCGATTGCCTTATATGCAATGATGAATTGTCGGTTTATACGAAAGAAATGCATTGGATTAAGCACCTCCTCAATCTGATCAAGCGATAATTCTATGGAATAGCTCATTCCGTCGATGGTACACAGAAACACATTCTTTTCCATAGCATAGAAATAAGCAGCCTGATCTGTAGCAATGCTCTTAATTTTATCTCCCACATTAACTAAAAAACGCTCTTTGAAAATGCGTCTTCGCTCTTGCATTTGCTCAAATAGCGAAGCAAAATCGATGCTTCGCGATTGATGAAGTCTGCGAAACTTGGCCAGGGCAGCCTCAAGCTTATCATACTGTAATGGTTTTAGCAAATATTCGATGCTATTGAGCTCGAAGGCTTTCAAGGCATACTCGTCGTAGGCTGTAGTGAACACAATAAAACTTTCGGGCATAACCTGCCTGAAAATGTCGAAGCTCAGGCCATCGCCAAGCTGGATATCAAGAAAGATAAGATCAGGTGCAGGGTTTTGTTTAAACCAGCCGATTGACCATGCCACGCTGTCGATTATGCCGACAATGTGAATCTCCGGATCGATCCCCGACAACATCGTTTGCAAACGCTGTGCAGCCGGTGGTTCATCTTCGATGATAAGTACTTTAATCATAACTCTACTTCGAGCAAGGGTAAACTTACCTTAAATTGTATCGTGCTTTGGCTTACTTCTACCTCTCTTGATGTATAGAGTGCATAGCGGCCCCTAATATTGTTTAGTCCCTTTCCCGTTGACTGCACACCTTGCCTGAGCTGAAGGGTGTTCTGAATTATCAGGCGATCGGTTTCGCAAAACACCGCTATTTCGAGTGGTTTTTCAGCAGTGATAATATTATGTTTGATAGCATTTTCGGCCAGCATCTGCAAAGTAAGGGGAGGGATGGCCAGATGATAATTCTGCTCAGGAATGCTGACTTCTGCTTTAAGATTTTCGCCGAACCGAAGTGTTTGAAGTGCAAGATAACTGTTTAACACTTTAAGCTCGTCGCGCAACAGGCTGAATTCCTTTTCGCTGCTGCTGAGCATATAGCGCAGGAGGTCGGACATATGGCCGATATATTCCACGGCTTTCGGGTTGTTTTCCACCAGGCTCGACAGGCTGTTGAGGCTGTTGAAAAGAAAATGCGGATTAACCTGGGTGCGTAATGCTTCGTAACGTGCCGAGATGTTGTCGCGCTCCAATCTTGTGGATCGACCAAAATGAAATTTCCACTGCCGGTAAAAGAAAATCGACTCGTGTATGGCAGTTATAAGGTAAGTGATGAGCAAGGTTGTAAAAATTGCCATGCCGATCGACTCGTTATCGTACGACTTAAAAAGATCCTTCTGGGTGTAGAAGATTATGCCGCTTACAACGAGTGTGTGCAATGTAATGAGCAAAAATTCGATAACCAGATGTGGAATGGGCTTTTCCTGCCAGGGAAATTTTCACCATAAGAATTTCACAATTACTACGCACCCCAACCAGATGGCGGCAGTATTCAGGATGCCATAAGCAATTCTTATTATTGAGTTTTCCGAGTCAGAAAAATTATGATTAAAAAGGTAAATAAGCGAGATGAACAATCCAACTC
>DAIOUP010000168.1:0-5297 GCA_036759465.1 Bacteroidales bacterium | reverse complement strand
AGGCAACACTGACAGATCCATCGTCAAAATTTCCAGTATAATGCGTCGTGCCTCCTGCGATCGGGGTAAAAGTTCCGATAGATTGAGAAAACACATACTGCGCAACTTGTCCATAAGATGTAAAAACGACCATTTGGACAAAAATTACAAATAGTAAGATTCTTTTCATGTTTTTGGTTGTTAAGTGAATACTATGCTTGTTCTTGTTCTTTCGATTGGTTAAGGTATAAAACAATAATCCTGCGGCCCGGCCGGCAGGTTTTTGAGTGTTTTGCCCTAAGGCGGCATCTGTTGTCGGTGCGCGTAGTATTGATTCATGCAAACGTTATTGGTTTTTGTTTCAATCAGTTGGACAAAGAGAAGTTTTTTGGTTTGTACGCTGAGAGGCCGGCCAGGGTTGCAGCCCGCCAACCTTTAATTCACAGCAATAATACAAAAATATCACGCAAAAGTTAAACTTCCTTATTTTTAACACCTGCCTGTTTAAAAAAATCTTTGCCACTGGCTGGGTTTAGGCCTACGAAAACTGGTTTTCCGGTCTAAGAATATAAATTGTTGTTTGTATCTTTCGTTGATGAAAATTCAAGATATTGCTTTTCAATTCACTAAGTTCTCATGGGTGCATTTCCTGTTTTAATCAAAGACAATGATGTGAGTTGCGGTAAAGAATTGGTTTGTAGTTGCAAGGATTTGGGAAAATCTGGCTAAAGGGTGTGGGTTTCGGGGCGCAGGTTAGTTTAGGGGGGACAAGGGACAGGAACGAGTCGTGAGTCGATGGTTGCGGTTGAGGGTTGATTTGACATTTTGGCAATAATGTTACTCCTCCGGCATGGTCAAATATCTGTAAAATGACATAGTATCAAAACCTGCCAGCCCAGCCTGTGCAGCTTTGTTTGCAGGGCCTATTGATATTCAAATAAAAAAGCCGCCCATGACGAGCGGCTTTTATTGTCGGATAATACAAAACTATTTGATTATTAGCTTCATATTGGTCATGTGCAAATCCTTGCCTTGCAATCTGATAATCAATTGATACAATCCCGGAGTGGCAAAGGTACCGGTCTCTAGTTTGGTGCTGAAGGTAGGTGTGCGTGCTTCATTTTGCTCTGACCATACAATCCTGCCTAATTGATCAGTGAGGGTGAGCGTAAGCTGTCCCTGCTCCGGAAGCTGCAGTTCGATGCTGGCATGGCCTGATGAGGGATTGGGCCAAACGCTGGCCTGCAGGCCTGATGCCTGAGCTAAAGCAGGACTGCGAAGAATCAGTGCGGTGTTCTTAAGCACATCAAGCTGATCGTTAACCAGTTCAATGCTGACGAGCTCAGGGTTCGTTAGCACTGATTCAGTTAATCTAATGCTAACCAGACTTTCACCTGCCTTTTTCTGCTGCGCTGAAGCATTAAGCACAAAGGCTTTGAAAACACCGGTCTCAGCATCATAGTTCCAAACATCTGCACCCTCCACATTATCGATGAAAAGGCCTTTGCCTATTGCCATTTCCAGATTGAAAGCTTTGATGGTGGCATCCTGACCCAAAGCAAGCGTAATTTCGGGAGCTGCTATACGCTGATGCATTAGCTGAGGCGTGTTCTTCAAGGCAGCATTGGCATCAAAGTACGAAGCATTCAGGTCGCCCACAGCGGTGAAGTACACATTATAGATATTGGTGCCGGCTGTCAGTGCAGGCAATGTGGCCTCGTAATATACCGAGCTTGCAAGGCTGGAGGCAAGATAACTGCCGATGGTATTGAAAAGCACATTGGGTGCAGCGGGGTAAGTCTTGGCCGAGTGGCTGGCAACCTTGGCTGCTGCGAGGAGGAAGTTGGGCTTTCCGCCGGGGAATGGCGAAGTGCCGGGCTGTCCAACCATACGGTAGGCCAGGGTGAGTGCATCGCTGCCGGTGATATCACCAGTATTGTTTACGTCGGCTAGGTAAGCCGAGAGTGGGGTGATTGGATCGTTAGCCGCGGGTTTGATCCAGGGGAATTGTGCAATAATAGGGTTGTTGATACCCATATAGCTGATAATCACGGCGTCGATCGAGCTAGCTCCACCCCAGTTGTTGTAGGTCCAGCTGTTTCCGAGTAAGGTCGACGGGGTTTGTTCCCAAATCCTGAGCGTGTAGGTCTTGCCTACCTCAAGATTGCCAAACTCATAGTAGGAGGGCAATCCCAATTCGAGGTTATGGCTAACAAGCTGCCTTGGCCTAACGGGGATGCCGTTTTCGAAGAGCTGCGCATAAAACACCCCATTAGCATTGGGAGAGGGGATGATGGTCTCAGGTGCATTGAAATACTTCAGCTGTCCTGCCAGTTTTTCCTGTCCAATGCCTCCGGCCAGATCAAGTACAATAATATTGCTCAGACCACCAGTGGGGTTCACAGTGTTAACATTGCCCCAGAAACCATCGGCGCTGCTGAGGCTGTTAACCACCTGAGCTGTTGCCAGGCTGCGCTCTTCTATCCTTCTGATACCCTGTGGGTTGACGTTTGGAACAATACCACCCCAGGCTCCATTGTTGCCTGCAACATTGTCGCGGTAGAACAAGGGGTAAGTGGTGGCACTATAGTCGATTCCGGTGGTTTCGATACTGGTGCCATAAAGCGGGCGACCAGTCCCTGCAGTATTGTCGTAAACAAAGGCAAAATTGCGCGGCGAAGCCCCAGAGGTGGCCCTGATACCGGTACCCGAATTGGCATCGGCGGTCGTGCCAAAGTTAATCACCTTAATTTCGGGGGTTGTAAAGTAGGTAACGGCCGTTGTGCCGCCATCACCATCGTTAAGCCTGAGGCGCATCATCACATCCGTTCCGGGTGTGAAACGCACATTGCCCGTTGGTTCGATCATAAACCAGCCGCTGTAGCTGCCGTTGGCGTCGGTGGTAAATTCGCCGTACTGACCAGCCACGGCAAAGCCGGGCGAAGCTGTACGGAAGAAGTTGTTGCCATTCACGTATATAGGATTGCCTGCTCCGGCTACGGTTGGGCCGTCAGCATTGTTTACGGCCTGATTGGTATAGCGGTATGTGCTGTTGGGCTTGAGATTCTGCAACCTAAGCCTGAAAGCATATGGCAGACGGTTGTTGTTGGTGCCGTTAACGCCCTGCATGTACTGAGGCAGAAGCAAAACGGTCATCGAAGGTGTGCCAAGGGTTGCACGGCTGTCCTGCGGCACGTTTCCATCGGTCTTGTAGTTGATGGTGGCTCCTGTGCCGTTGTAGGGGAAGAGCTTGAAGTAATAAACTGTTTCCGGACTAAGCCCTGTGAATATAGCTTGTTGTTGACCGGCGGGGACATTCTTGACCAATAAACCATCCGTTTCGGGCTGACCGTCGACGGGTGAAGTTATGGCGCCGAAGCCTGCAGCCGAACCTTTAATAAGGTAGGCCTGTGCGTTGGGTACGGCATCCAGCCATGTAGCCGTGAGCTGCGTTTGTGAGTTTACGGCCACTGTGAAGTTGATGGCATGAGCCGGTGGTTCGGTAGCCGGTGGTACGACCGATCCCTGAAGAGCGACTGTTTTTGTGTCGGCACCTGTTGAGCTGGCCGAGATTTGTTGGTTGTAGTTGCCTGCGGCCAATCCTTGTTTCAGACGTACAAAGACCGTTGTGCTCGCAACAGTTCCGTTTGTGTGGTTGAGGCTCAGACTTGCCGCACCTGCAAAAGCTGTTCCGCCAGTGAGCGAAACTTCGTAGGCGGCGGGGGCGCTCACCGTAATGGGTGCACTGAGGTTGCTGCCCGAAACCGTAAAGCTTTGTTGTGCAGAGGATCCCTGACCTTCAACGTAAGTGAAGCCACTCAGGCTGTTTGGATTAACCGTGATTCCCGGGGTGAAATCAAGGTTAAGTACCAGCACACTGGTGAGGCCGCCGGCTGGATTTATTGTATTTGTAGCACCCCAAATTCCGTTGGCTGAACTGAAAGAGCTGACGAGCTGACCTGTAGTGAGGCTGTATTCGTCAATTTTGCGAATGCCATTTGCCATAACATTGGGAACAATGGTTCCAAAAGCACCGTTGAGTCCGGCAACCTGGTTGCGATAGAAGGTTGGATATGAAGTATTTCCCGCAAAGTCAATGCCCGAGGGCTCGATATGCGTTCCGGCTACCGGCCTGTTGATAGTACGCGACGACTGGTCGTAAAGGAACACGAAGTTCTTTGGTGCAAAGTTGCTGTTGGCTCTGAGTGCTGTACCCTGGGCGGCATTGGCTTCCGTGCCAAAGTTGATGACTGTCACATTTTGTGTTGTGAAGTAATGCACTGCAGTCGTTCCGCCGGCACCGTTGTTCAGTCTTACGCGCATGGCCACCTCCTGCCCGGGTGTGAATCTGGCATTGCCCGTCGGCTCAATCATAAACCATCCGTTGTATGCGCCGTTGGCATCAGTGATAAATTCACCATACTGCCCGGCCACTGTGAAGCTTGGCGAAGTCGTTCGTACGAAATCGCCGTTGGGCATGATGTAAATGGGGTTGCCGGCTCCGGCTGCAGTTGCAGCATCGGAGCTATTGACGGCCTGATTGATAAAGCGGTAGGTGGCGTTAGGCAGCAAGTTGCTGAAGCTGAGCCTGAATGCGTATGGAATGCGATTGTTGTTTGTTCCGTTAAGTCCCTGAATATACTGTGGCAGCAAAACTTCGGTCATAACCGGCCCGGCTGGTGTCGATGCAGATGCTTGTGGCACAGTGCCGCCGGTTTTATAGTTAATGGTAGTTCCTGTGCCGTTGTAAGGGAAGATTTTAAAATAGTAAGTTGTCAATGCACTCAGGCCTTCAAATGTGAATGTCTGAACACCGGCAGCCACATTGCGTACCAGGGTGCCGTTGGTTTCGGCCACTCCATCAACCGGAGCCTGAATGTCGCCAAATCCTGTCGTGCTTCCTTTGATCAGGTAGCCTGAAGCTGCGGGAACAGCATCTACCCAGGTTACCTGAATCTGGCTGCTGCTTAGTGCATTTGCAGCAAAGGATGTTACGTGGTTTTCCGGCTCAGTTATTCCTGGACTTACGGTACCCTGAACGCTTACCTGTCGCGGATCGGCACTGAGTGAGCCCATCAGGATGGTTTGATTGTAAGTGCCGGCGGCAAGCCCTGCCTTCAGCCTGACAAAGATTGTTGTTGGATTGAGGGTGGTGCCTGTCGGGCTTAGTAAAATCTGGGTGTAAGGGTCAAAGTTTGGCGTATTTGTGAGCGAGAGCTCGTAGTCCGCCGGTGCATCAATGCCGACCATGCCAAGAAGGTTGTTTCCGCTCACGACAAAGGATTGCGTTGCCGAAGGACCTGCTCCGGCGCTATAGG
>DAIOUP010000167.1:0-5303 GCA_036759465.1 Bacteroidales bacterium | reverse complement strand
CACGCCGGTGGTGCTCGAACTTGGTGGTAAGAGTTCCTGCATCATCGATCAACCGGCCGATCTGAAGCTTGCTGCACGACGAATCGTTTGGGGAAAGCTAATCAATGCCGGCCAAACCTGTATTGCACCGGATTTTGTGCTGGTGCAGGAGCATCTGATGAATGAATTCGCTGAGCTTTCCCGGCAGGAAATCAAAAAAATGTACGGCCCCAACATCCTTGAAAATCAGGAGTACCCAAAGATCATCAACCAAATGCATTTCAACAGGTTGAATGCCCTGCTTAAAGATGCTGCACCGGACGAAATACCGCCAATGGACGAACCGGCAAGGAAATTGGCACCTGCCATCGTTGTCAATCCGAAAACGGAGAGTCCTTTGATGCAGGAGGAAATTTTCGGTCCTATTCTGCCTATTTTGCCATACAAAACACTGGAAGATGCGGTGTCGTTCGTAAAAGCAAGGCCAAAACCTCTGGCGTTATACATCTTTTCGAACCAAAGCAAGAATCAACAATTTTTAGTGAAGCAGCTTAGCGCCGGAGGCATCTGCATCAACGATACCATTATGCATTTTACCAATGCCGGACTGCCTTTCGGGGGAGTGGGAAACAGCGGCAGCGGCAGCTATCACGGCAAACACAGCTTCGATGCATTCACACATTACAAGCCTGTGCTTCGTCGTAGAAACTGGCCGGATATCCCGCTGAGATATCCGCCATTTGGAAACAAACTGAACCTGGTTAAGAAAATACTGAGATAGCGGATGAGAGAACAAATAAGTCTGTTTGTTAAAGGCCTTGCCATGGGAGCGGCCAATGTGATACCTGGGGTTTCGGGCGGAACAATCGCCTTGATTACGGGCATCTTCGAAAGGCTGATCAATGCAATTAAGTCGCTGAATCTTAATGCCTTAAAACTTATTTTAAGCGGGAAGTTCAAAGATTTTGCACGGGCGACGGATTTCTGGTTTCTGGTTTGGGTTTTTCTTGGCGTAGGCACAGCCATTTTTAGTCTTGCCAGGGTGTTTGAATTTTTATTCAACCATTACCCTGTTTATATCTGGTCGTACTTTTTCGGACTAATTCTGGCAAGCGTATATTTTGTGGGCGCCAATGTGCAAAAATGGCGTCTTCCGGTAATTATCACTTTTATCATTGGTGCAGGTATTGCCCTTGCAATAACCTTTCTGCGGCCAGCATCCGAAAACCGCGACTTTTTCTATCTCATTCTTTCCGGGGTTGTGGCCGTTTGCAGCATGATTCTACCTGGCCTTTCAGGCTCGTTTGTGCTGATTCTGATGGGGAATTATCAACTCGTTGCCATTGAGGCTATCAACAATCTGGACTTCAGCATTTTGCTGCCTGTTCTTCTGGGAATGTTAGCCGGCTTGATAGCATTCTCGCATCTGTTATCGTGGCTTTTAAAAACTTTTAAGAACGAAACATTAGGCCTGTTAACCGGCTTCATTCTGGGTTCACTGGGAGTAATCTGGCCATGGAAAGACGCCAATTATATGACCGATGCTGCCGGAAATATCATTGTAAAATCCGGCAAACAGGTGGTCGAACGTTATGATTTAATTCTTCCACAGCAGATTGGTGTAAACGAGATAACGGCCATATTGATTATGGTCGCCGGAGTAATAACAATATGGCTTTTAGAGAAATATGCGCTTGCTGAGGGAAAGAAAAGCGGATAAGGCGCTTTACGGTCTGGTTGGTTTTCCATTAGGGCACTCTTTCTCGAAAGAATATTTCAACGAGAAGTTCAGGCTTGAAGGTATTGACGCCGAGTATGATAACTTTCCGATGCCCGAGCTCGAAGCCTTACCAGCACTTCTGCGCGATTATCCAAAGCTTAAAGGACTGAACATCACCATTCCGCATAAGCAATCCATTCTGGCATACCTTGATGTGATCGACCGTACGGCAAAGCTGGTAGGCTCGGTCAATACGGTTAAAATTCAGCGAACGAAGTCCGGTACACGCCTTACAGGGTATAACACCGATGTTATTGGCTTTGCCAAAACCTTCGACAATCTTGTAAAAGATACGAGGGGGCAATACGCCCTCATTCTTGGAAATGGCGGCGGAGCAAAAGCGGTAAAATACGTTTTGAGGGAAAGGGGAATTTTCTTCAAATCAGTTTCGACCAAAAAACAAAAAACTGACCAGATTACCTACGAAATGCTCAACAAGGGCATTATGGACCGCTTTGGCATTATCATCAATACAACACCGCTCGGGATGTATCCCAAGGTTGATGAAGCGCCAGATATTCCATATGAATTCATTAAACCCTCCCATTTGCTTATCGATCTGGTTTACAATCCCGCAGAGACCTTATTTCTAAAAAACGGACGCGAAAGAGGGGCCCGCACCATGAACGGGCTGATGATGCTGCATGCTCAGGCCGAGGCAACATGGAAAATCTGGAAAATACCCTAAGCCATGTTCAAACATCGTTTTCTTCGGCTGTTGGGGCCTGGGATGCTCTATGCAGGAGCGGCCATAGGGGTTTCGCATCTGGTGCAATCGACAAGGGCAGGCGCTGAGTTCGGGTTTGAGTTGCTGGGAATTTTGCTGATTACCAATATTTTCAAATATCCTTTTTTCGAAATGGGCAGCCGCTACGTGTTAGCCCGTGGTAGCAATCTTGTGGATGCCTATGCCGACGCAGGAAAGTGGATTTTGATTCTTTTTCTGGGCATGACCCTCATTACTATGGCACCTATTCAGGCTGCCCTGACCATTGTTACTGCCGGCCTGTCGAACAATATTTTCGGGGCACAATGGTCTGACTTCGATATGAGTGTGGCCATTACCATCATAACCCTTATCCTGTTGGTTGTGGGAAAATTTAAGATGCTCGACAACCTCATTAAAGTGGTTATCCTGCTTATGACCATATCCACTGTGGTGGCGGTGATTGTTGCGCTTGGGCGCTGGCAGGGTGAAACGATGATTACCACCACCTTCGACTGGTCGAATCGCACTAATATTTTGTTTTTGGTTGCTTTTATAGGGTGGATGCCAGCCCCCGTTGACATCGTGGTTTGGACCTCCATCTGGTCGCAGGCCAAATTCGAAAACCTTGGGTTTAAACCGACGCTACGTGAGGTGCTCCTGGAATATCGCATCGGCTATTTCGGCACCATGATCGTGGCGGCCTTTTTCCTTGCGCTTGGGGCATTGGTGATGTATGGCACCGGCGAAGCCATGCCGGCCGGCGGGGCAGCTTTTGCCGAGAAGCTGGTAGGGATGTACACCCAAACAATTGGGCATTGGGCGTATCCTGTTATTGCCATTGCTGCCCTCACCACCATGTTTAGCACCACCATTACCGTTCTCGATGCTATTCCACGCACCCTTGTTGAATGTTTTAGAAGACTGAGTGACGGGAAATTAAACTTCAAGCCTCAACTTCAATACTTTATGTGGATGCTTGTGCTGGCCGCTTCGGCGCTTATATTGCTGAAAATTTCAGGACGGAGCATGCGAACAATGGTCGATCTGGCTACCAGTATTTCTTTCGTAACCGCTCCTTTTTTGGCTTATCTGAATTACAGGATTATTTATTCCAAAGCCATACCATCAGAATTTCGTCCGGGAATATTTCTCAAAGTATGGGCCTGGGCGGGATTGATAATGCTTTCGGCTTTTACCCTGTTTTACCTGTATGTCCTGATCCTACCGGCCTGAGAGCGGGGCTTGCCCAAGCCGAATGCCACTCCAGCCCTGATGATGGGATTATTATAGGGCGAATCGTAACTATCGTTGAGGTTGTAGAGCAGCAACAAATAGGCATATCCCGAAGTGCTGTAATATTGGCGGTATCCCCCGCCAAGGAAAATACTGTTGAACATTCGCGGATCGCCTTTTTCGAGCCAGGTCGGACTTCCGGTGATGTAAACGGGTGTATACTGCAGCCATTCGGTTTCGGCATGAGCGAAAAATCCCCGCCATACTTCATAATTGGTGTAGATGCCTGCAGCCCTGTCGTGCGTGCGAATGCGCTGTTCCTGCCAGCGGTAGCTGCGGTAGTTGTAGGTAAGCCTTATACCTGCTTCCCAATCAGGGTTTATTTTATAACCCAGTTGCGGGGCAATAAGAATGGACGAGCCGGTGGAAGAAAAACCCATACCGAAGTCGCCACCCAGCACCCATTTGCGGTCGAAGTCGGGTGTTTCGGGAAATAGTGGCCGCGATTGAGAATAAACCTGGCCAATGGCCGCGAGCAAAAGGAAAACAAACAGCAACCTTACATTCATATCAGCGAAAAGATTTTCCTGAGGTTTTGCGGCCCGAAGGTACAATATTCGTGCCGGATAAGCGTAATGGGAATCTGGCTACCTTTGTCGCATGGTTTTATTAAAAATCCCTTCCGGGTTGTTTCGCATCAGGCCTGTTTATGTTTTTTTTCAACTGATGCTGCTATTGCTGCTTGTTTCATCCTGCCTCAAGGAAGATCCGATAAGCAGCGACCCATCGCTTAAGCTGGAATTTTCGAACGACACTGTACTGTTTGACACCGTTTTCACCAGCCTCGGAAGCATCACCAAACCGCTGATGGTTTACAATAACAGTGGAAAACGGGTTCGCATTGCCAATATCAGCCTCTCGCGAGGTGGATCATCTCCTTTCAGAATGAACGTGGACGGAATCCCGGGCCTCAGTGTCAATAACGTTGAGATTGCGCCCCGCGACAGCATTTTTGTATTTGTTAAAGTAACCATCGACCCCCGAAACGAAAACAATCCCTTTGTCGAAGATGACGAGCTTGTGTTTAACCTAAATGGAAACGAACAAAAGGTTAAGCTGGTAGCCTGGGGTCAGGATGCCAACTATATTCTTGCCGATCAGCAGGTTGCGGGATTTCCGAAATTTAAAATAGTGGCCGACAGCAATCAGACGGTTACCTGGACAGCAGGAAAGCCTTACGTAATTTATGGTTATGCCCTCATTGACAGCTACGGCACCCTGATCATTGAGGAAGGTGCGCGCGTGCATTTCCATGACAAATCTGGTTTATGGGCCTATGTGAACGGTGTGCTGAAAGTGAGGGGCACGCGCGAAAGTCCGGTAATTTTTCAGGGTGACCGCCTCGATCCCGACTACCGCAACATCCCCGGCCAGTGGGACCGCATCTGGCTGATGGAAGGACGTCAGGGCCACAACCACGAAATTGACTACGCCATCATCCGCAACGGCTTCATCGGTTTGCAGGTGGAATCGTTTCTGCGCCCTACACAAAACCAGCTCACCATCACCAATTCCATTATTGAGAATCATACGGGTATAGGC
>DAIOUP010000166.1:0-5314 GCA_036759465.1 Bacteroidales bacterium | reverse complement strand
GAATATCATAAAGCAGGATGTCGATCATCGCAGATCCTTTCAGGCTGAGTGAGATAACCAGTTCGTTTGCAGTTTCATCTACATAAGTCTTTAAAACAAATGGATCTGAGTCGTGTTGATCAAGGCCCAGGGCAGAGGTATACAAGCTGGCAATTTGAGCAGGCGTGAGGGCAATGTTATAGAAGCGTACCTCATCGATTTTTCCGTTAAAATAGTCTCCCTCTGTCAACACACTACCCGCTTCTGCACCAATTAGAGTATGGTTACCGGGAGTTCCATATTGAAGTGGATAAGTTGCACCCGCATCGTTGGTATTGACTGCCACTCCGTCGATATATAAAATTGTGTACCGGCCATCAAACGTCATGGCAAAATGGTGCCATCCCGCCGAAAGTGAAGCAATGCTATACTGCGCTATGCCATAAATTCCATTGCGACGGGCATAAGCCTTGAGGATTCCGCTATCCATATATAACTCATAGCCACCATTTTGCGTGTTGCCAGCAAGTGCTGCATCGTTGATATAGCCGGCCCAACTGGAACTATAGGCAAATAGTGAGAGGGAAACCGCCGAAGTCGGTTTTAGGATTGGACTGTCACCAAGACTGATAAAATCATTGTTGCCGTTAAACAGATAAGCACTGTTGGGAGTTCCGTGCAAATCTGTGGTAAGTACCGGATTTCCATACAGTGTGCCATTTAAGTTGTTCCCACTGGCATCGTTGGCATTTCCCGTAAATGGGTAATAGGCAATTGGATTTTGGCCCGGGCAGCGCACACCTGGAACGAGCAGCAAAGCCAGACAAAGCGAAATGTAAAGCTTTTTCATATGTGATTTGTTTTTTTGGTATGTCCCTCAAAGATAGTATAGACTGAAGCGAGAAGCAACTATTCTTTCATCTAAATTTACTGGTTATCAGCATATTGTCAATAATTGCCGATTTGCTTTCCGAGCCCGACAATGCAGGATTCCAAAGCTGGTAACAGTATGTTCATAAGGGTTCATTGATTGTTAAGTATTAAACCAAAGCGATGAAATATTTGGATAAAGTAATTCTCCGAAACAGTTTGTCTGTCACAAAAACTCAAAGTGGCATTTACGTTGGCTTACGTAACCGGCCCAGCGCGAGGGCGGGTTTCACTCCAGAAGCTATTATGGATAAATTGCGAACCCAGCCTCGAGCACGAGAGACTAAAACAGACCGGTTTGTTGTTCGAACCAGGATTTTGAATCTCTCGTTCAACCAAACGCATTCTCAGAGCGAGACCGTTCAAAAAATGATCGTTCAATGCAATGCATACAATACGCATAATGAAATTCAGAATAAGATTTTTTAAGTCGATAGTGTTCGGCTTATTTAACGATCTCTTTCCGTTCGTTAGCAAAGTCTTCAAAATCAAACTGTTATAATTGGAAAAAATAATTCAAGGTAAAGTTAGCGTAATAATACCAACATCATTAAGAATCCGATGATGATTTGCCTTATATGGAAAGTCCAAACCAAAAACCTTCCGCATGATTATCTGCGGAATAGTTTTAATTCGATACATGGAGAAATGATAAATGTCTTTGACAGAATCACTAGAGTCTTTCTAGAGTCCTACTCATACATTTAAGAGTCTTTAATAGGAATTCTTTCCAACATTCATAGCAATTTTAACAATTACGGCAACTGAAATGAGTTTGTGCAGATGATCAAATGCAGTAACAAATGAAAAATCAATGGAAATGATGCTTATAATTGATGGATATTGGCGATTTTTACATAAAATCCTATTTTAGTATGGGTTAGACTTAATTTTTTGTAATGAAAAAAAGATCGGTAAGTAAACAAATCAAGTGGATCAACTATAAAATTACTGGCAATGAATGACAACATTAAATATATTCGCGAAACACTGCGCAGCCTTTCCGATGAGAAAACTCGTAATTCCGGCCAACGTTACTTCAAGGAGGAAGTAAAGCTATACGGCGTTAAAACCTCCGAAGTGCAGAAGCTGAGCAAAGAATACTTCAACTTGCTGAATACCTTATCAAAGCCGGAAGTGTATGCCTTGTGCAATAACCTTTGGCAGTCGGGTTATATGGAAGAATCGTTCATTGCCTGCAACTGGTCGTATAATATAAGGAAGCAATATGAGCCCTCCGACTTTGCTATATTCAAGTATTGGATCGAAAACTACCTGACGAACTGGGCTTCGTGCGATACGCTTTGCAATCACACAGTCGGAACATTTATTGAAATGTTTCCTGACTGCATCCAGCAGCTCAAGGAAATGACGGGCTCGCCCAACCGGTGGGCGCGAAGGGCCTCGGCCGTGAGCCTGATCATTCCGGCCCGCCGGGGAAAATTTCTCGGCGACATTTTCGAAATTGCCGGTTTGTTGCTTACCGACAAAGACGATATGGTGCAGAAAGGCTACGGCTGGATGCTTAAATCGGCCAGTCAGGCTCATCAGGAAGAAGTCTTTGGGTTTGTAATGAAGCATAAAGCAATGATGCCGCGCACAGCCCTGCGTTATGCCATTGAGAAAATGCCCACAACAATGAAAGCGAAAGCGATGGAAAAATGATCATATAAGAAACTGACATAACTATCTTTACTCATCATACAATGCTCATTATAGAAGATTAAACCCCGGAACTTAATTCGGCTTATTATTATGATTATAGGACTTTTACATTATCTATTTAACCTGAAAAATGGCATTGAATGATTAATCTCAGCCTTTAGTGCCTTGATCAGTTATCTTTGCTATTTTTGAGAGCAGTGTTGAAATCACAAAACCCAATGAAAAGCCTTCTCCCACTTCTTGCGTTGCTTATCCTCATTCTGCCGGCTTGCAAAAAAGCGCCCGATGCAGAACCCGACCCTGAAAATATGCATATCGGTTTTTGGACAAATCCAATAGTGATTGATTCTATTTGGACCTACAGCCGCGTTTACAGCCTGCCGGAAAACGATTACGGTTTTGTCATTGTGCGCAACGGCCTGTTTGTGGAGCGAAAAAATGCGGGATTCTGTGGCACGCCTCCAATCACTTATGCTGAATACGAAGGAAGTTGGACAATAACCGGCGACATTCTGACCATTAACACCAAATACTGGAGCGGTAGCGAGCAATATATCTGGAAAATAAGGCTTTGCGATCAAAAGAAACTTTCAGTGATCAGGCTGCAGTAAGCTTTATTTTAGGTTTTACACCACTTCTGTTTTCTTTTTATAAATTAAAAAGTACTCCAAACGAATAAGCAATCGGCGTGGACGTTGGTCTTTCATTGGGCCCCGGTCCAATCAATTTTTCCTCCGTTTCGACTTCCATAAAACCTTTCGTTGTCGCATTCTGCATTAATCACAATATTGAAGGGGGATCAGCCCAATTTTGGCTATTTTTAAGCCAAAATTGAAAACCATGAAAATGACGTCCGTAAGACTGATTTCTTTTGTGTTGCTATTAATGATGGCCTTTGCATGCCAGAAAAAAGAACAAACTGCTGAGGTTAAAAAAATCATTGGTCCGCCGACCGAGCTGCCTGCCGAAGACGTGCTTTATCCCGAGTTGCTATGGATGATGGGCCGCATTGGCGAAGTTCAACCGTCGCCCGACGGCAGCAAATTGCTTTTAACCATAACCTATTACGACCTTGAGGAAAACAAGGGCAATGCAGAGTTGTGGCTGATGAACACCGACGGCAGCGATCTCAGGCGTCTAACCGAAACCCCATTTGGGGAGTTTAACCCTCGCTGGAGAACCAATGAAATCATTACTTACCTGTCCACCGAAAGCGGCAGCGCCCAGCTTTGGGAAATGAAGACCGATGGCAGCGGCAAAAAACAATTGAGTAACATAGAAAAAGGGCTGAACGGATTTGCATTTTCACCCGACGGTACTAAAATTGTCTTTTCTTCGGATGTAAAGGTGAACCCCAGCACAACCGACCTTCATCCTGATCTTCCAAAAACCACCGGACGAATCATGAACGACCTGATGTATCGCCACTGGGATCATTGGGTTGACGATTTCAGCCATGTGTTTGTAGCCGATTTTGGCCCGGATGGCATTGCCAACGCAAAAGACCTTATGGAAGGCGAGCCATGGGAATCGCCATTACGTCCGTTTGGTGGCATGGAGCAAATTGCCTGGAGTCCCGACAGTAAAACTGTTGTATACACAGCCCGAAAGAAAAAGGGCATCGACTACGCTAAGTCCACCAACAGCGATCTTTACGCATACAATTTGGAGACAGGTATCACCACGAACCTTACTGAAGGCATGTTGGGTTATGACCAAAACCCTGTTTTTTCGCCCGACGGTCAATTTATGGCCTGGGAAAGCATGGAGCGCGACGGCTATGAAGCCGATAAAATCAGACTTTTTGTGATGAACATGAGCAAGGGCGAAAAACAATACCTGACCAAGGATTTCGATCAAAATGTACATAGTCTGATATGGAGCCCCGACGGCAGTAAGTTGTATTTCACCAGCAACTGGCAAGCACTCGATCAGGTTTACAGCTTTAATCTGAGCGACAAGCAAATACGCAAGATCACCGATGGGATTCATTCCTACACCGAAGTGATGCTGGCCGGCGACAAGCTCATCGGAAAGCGCATGGCCATGTCATATCCTGTTGAATTATTTGCCATCGACGAAACCAATGGCGACCAGCAGCAGATCACCTTCGTCAACAAATCCATTTTCGACAACATACGTCTGGGCCGTATTGAAGAGCGTTGGCTCACCACCACCGATAACAAACAGATGCATACCTGGGTGGTTTATCCTCCCGACTTTGATCCATCCAAAAAATATCCGGCTCTGCTCTATTGTCAGGGTGGCCCCCAAAGCACTGTCAGCCAGTTTTGGTCGTTCCGTTGGAACCTGCAACTCATGGCAGCCAACGGCTACATTGTGGTTGCTCCTAATCGACGCGGCCTGCCCGGCTTTGGTCAGGAATGGCTCGAGCAGATCAGCGGCGACTATGGCGGACAAAACATGCGCGACTACCTCACTGCCATCGATGCCCTGGCTAAAGAGCCCTTTGTTGACGAAAACCGGCTGGGTGCTGTGGGTGCCAGCTATGGTGGTTTCTCGGTGTATTGGCTGGCCGGTCATCACAACAAGCGCTTCAAGGCATTCATCGCCCATAATGGCATGTTCAACCTCGAGCAGCAATACCTCGAAACGGAGGAGATGTGGTTTGCCGATTGGGATCTGGGTGGCCCTTACTGGGATAAGAACAACAAGGTTGCACAGTTATCGTATGCCAATTCTCCCCATAAATTTGTCGATAAGTGGGACACCCCTATAT
>DAIOUP010000165.1:0-5327 GCA_036759465.1 Bacteroidales bacterium | reverse complement strand
ACCTATTATTACATGAAAGCGTTGGAAATTGCCAGAGCCAATGGTTATAATGAAGAACTAATCACTGCTTTAAGCAATATTGCCACCATCTATGAACTGGAGCAAAGGATTGGTGATGCAGAAAAGACCTATCGTGATGCATTGAATCAGGCCGCCAGGGTGGGGAGCCCGGCGGTAAACGCCACACTTCACCTCAATTTTGGATCATTCTGGATCGAACAGCGTCAGCCCGACAGCGCATTGCGCCACCTTTTCAGGGCGAGAGAAAATTATCGGGATATGAACCTCAATCTCGCCAAACTTTACCTTGGCATGGCACGCGCATACAAAATGAAGGGTCAGACCGACCAGGCCTACTACCACTTCAAGCTGGCTCTGGATAATGTGGGCAAAGGAAACGATGCGGTGCTCCGGCTTAGAATATTGAAAGAACTGGCCGAACTGACCGCCAGAAGAGGCGATTATGCCAGTGCCTACAGAATGCTCACAGAGTTTGCCGATGAAACGGAGCTTTTCAGAAACGAAAACGATTCGTTGAAAAACACGGTAATTCAATTGCACTTTACAATAAACAATCTTGAATCGGCAGCCGACTCCCTCTCGGCAAATCTCGCAAAAGCTCAACTGATGTCTTCAAGACAAAAATCGAAGCGGAGCATTTTGGCTATTTTTCTTGTTTTTTTGTTAGCCGGCTCTAGCGTCATGGCCGCCCTGTTATTACATTACCTAAAGGCCTACCGTCAACAAAAAAATGTCATCAGTCAAAAAAAACAAGAGCAGGATCAACTGCGTGCGGAGAATATGGCCTTACATCATAGTAAGCTGGAACTCTCCAATGTTCAGGATCTGCTCCGCGTGCTCGTAGGATCGAGTCCCAATCCACTTGGCATCAAAAGCGGAAACAACGAATGGTTGATTGCCAACGATGCCATGTGCAGTTTGTTAGGGCTCGGTCCAGGACAACTCGATGGTTGCGACACCCAGCGCCTGGCCTCTTTGTCGCAACGCTCCGAAAATTTTCTGCGAACGCTTGAAGTTGCCGAAGAAATCTCCTGGATGAGAGGAGAAACAATAAAATCGAAAGAAACGCTCAGCGACAAGGAGAGCGAATCGATAGGCGAATTTTTCGTAATCCGTGTGCCGGTGTTCGAAGACGATTGTACCCGTAAGTTTATGATCATCTATCTTTTGCCCGCCACACAAAACATCCGTGAGCAAAAGGCAGATGAATCGTTTTCTATAATGAAAGCCTTGTCAGTGCTTTCGCACGAAATCAGAACTCCACTCAACGCAGTGGTGGGATTCAGTGATATTTTGGCCTCAGAAGAACTCGAGCAGGCGAAAAGGCGACAATATTCGCGCATTATTCAGCGAAATGGCAATGTTTTGCTCAAGCTCATGGACGATCTGCTCCTGTTTTCTTCCCTCGAGTCGAGCAATCCTGAAATCCTTGTCGAAGCTTTCGATTTCAGGGAGCTATTTGTGAATCTTCACACCCGCCTGTTGAACAAGGCATTGGAGCTTGGAAAACATAACATTGAAGTAAAACTGGACATCCCCGATTCGCCCTGCATCATCTATGGGGATGAGGTGCGCTGGCAACAAATACTCGACAACCTTGGCGATAATGCAGTACGTTTTACCCAAAAGGGACATATCATAGTGGGTTTCAGTGTTAAGAATACTGCCGAAGGCAGACAGATCAATGTCTTTATTGAGGATACCGGTTCAGGAATACCGGAAGAGATGCAAAAGAGTGTATTCGCCCCCTTTGTTCGTTTGTCCGAACATCAGGGCAAAGGTTCAGGAGCAGGCCTGGGACTTAGCATCGTCAGCCTGCTGGTCGAAAAGATGAATGCCAGGCTGAAGCTGAGCTCCAAACCCGGCAAAGGCACAAAAGTGGAACTGTTCTTCGAAGCGCAAATTCAGAATGATACGAGTGAGCCTCAAAAGGGACCCTCACCTCGTTACACAGGTAAACTGGCCGGAAAAAAAGTGCTGATTGTGGAAGATGTTGAGTCCAATACCGAGCTTCTGCGCATTATCCTGCAAGGTGCAGGGGCTATTGTTCATCATGTGGCGACAGGCGAGGATGCTGTAAAAACCTGCTTCGATGAAAATGATATCGATCTGGTGCTCATGGATATTCAGCTGCCGAAGATGAACGGACTTGAAGCCACCAGGCAGATCAAATCGTTCAGGCCGGGGCTTCCAATCATTGCTCATACAGCCTATGCTATGGCCAATGAAAAAGATGCCTGCTTCGAAGCTGGCTGCGACGGCTATGTGGCAAAACCGGTTAAACCCAGACTCTTGCTTCCTATTCTGGAACAATTATTTAAAAAGTAAATTCGATACCTCATTGAGCAAATAAGTTTTTAATCTGAGCAAAAGTTTGGCGAAAAAACCTACTTTTGCGAGAGAAAATCAAATGTTATGAAGCTTAACATATTAAAAGTCATTCTTGCTTTAGCAATCGTAGTGCTGGCATATCTGGTTTATGACAGCATTATGCAGCCCATTGAATTCCTGAAAGAGAAAAAGCATCGCGATGTTGAAATCATCCAAAACCTCAAGGATATCCGCGATTTGCAGACTTATTACAAGAATGCAAAAGGGGTTTACACCTCCAGCTTCGACTCGCTGATTGCCTTTGCCGCCACCGGAGAAATCCCCGTTGTCAGGATTATTCCCGATCCAAACGATACAACTTTTACCCTCACAATCTCCGACACGCTTGGCTTTATCAAAGTGTTTGATTCGTTGTTTGGCAAGCGTCGTCATTTCAACATCAAACAACTTTCGGTTGTGCCATTTACCGATGGCGCCAAGTTTGACATGGATGCCGGCGAAATAGAACGAGGTGGTGTTAAGGTGAGTGTATTTGAGGCTAAAGTATTGTACGAAACCTACCTAAAAGGTCTCGACCAGCAGCGTGTACTTAACCTGATTGCCGCCGACAAGGCACTCGACAGATTCCCCGGCCTCAAAGTAGGTTCGCTCACCGAGCCTACCGTCAACGGCAACTGGGAATAAGCCCAAGGCCTATGTTTATCGCGGTAAGACCTACGCTCAGCAGGCTCGATAAGGCCTTCCGTGAAGACCATACACGACAGTATCATCTGACCATTCGCATAGGCGCGGATGGTTTTTCTTATGCCCTGTTTGGCAACGACAAACAACGCTATCTGGCCCTTGAAACCTGGACATTTATCAAGGCAGACACCGATGTGAGATTGGCCTCGGCCCTCGATGAGGCCATTATTCAGAAACCCTGGCTATCGTATCCCTTTCAATCGGTGCTCGTGCTTATCGATCACACCTATAATACTCTCGTTCCCGCTCCGCTATACGATGATAAGGAAAGAGCCGTTTATCTTGCTTTTTTACAACAATTCAAAGAGGGTTCACGGGTGGCTTCCGATGAACTGAAAACTGCCGGCGCCTGGAACGTGTACTATCTTGCAAACAATTTGATACAAAAGATTAAGGAAATATGGGCCAATGCCAGAGTGGTTCATCTTACCTCTGCGCTCATCGAGTCGTTGCTGGTTGCCAACCGTAACCAATCTGCCGAGCCCGCTGCTGTTGTGTACCTTCGTGGCAACAGTTTTGACCTCACTGTAATTGCGGCAGATAAGCTTCTGTTTTACAATAACTTCAAGGCCAGAAATCCGGAGGACTTTCTTTATTTCCTCTTATTTGCCTTCGACCAGCAGGGTCTCAATCCCGAAACGGTCAACCTTACACTGATGGGCAATATCACCATCGATCATCCTGTTTACGAGGCCATGTGGAAGTATATTCGCAATGTTCGCTTTGCCGCTCCAAACCCAGCTTTCGAATACAGCTATGTACTTGAGGATGTTCAGTTTCATCAACATCACCTGATTTTTTCAGCCTTGCAATGCGCATTATAAGAGGGCGCTTCCAGCGCCGTATCATTCAGGTGCCTTCAGGCTTGCCTGTTCGACCGACTACTGATCTGGCCAAAGAAAGCCTCTTCAATATCCTCGATAATTTGATTGGTTTTGAGGGAATTAGGGCGTTGGACCTTTTTTCCGGCACCGGTAGCATTTCATACGAACTGGCCTCTCGCGGCTGCGCCGCAGTTACGGCAGTTGACGACAATCCGCGATGTACAAAATTTATTGCATCTACCGCTCAAAGTTTTGTCATGCCCGAACTCAGGGTGATCAGGGCAGATGTATTCAGGTTTTTGCAGCAGCCTATGCAACCTTTTCACCTGATTTTTGCCGATCCGCCATACGATCTGGCTCAGGAACGCTTTATGCAGCTTCCCGCCGAAATCATTCAGCGAAATTTGCTGGCTGAAGGGGGACTGCTTATCATTGAGCACCCAAAAAGTATTGATTTCAGCGGGATGGATAGCTTTTTCGACCACCGAAACTATAGCAAGGTCAACTTTAGTTTCTTCAGGAAATAAAAAAACCGGCGCTGGCCGGTTTCTTTTTTAGTATTCGTCTTCGTGGAAGAAAAAGTCTTCTTTGGTGGGATAGTCGGGCCAGATGTCTTCAATGCCTTCATATACTTCACCCTCATCCTCTATTTCCTCGAGATTTTCGATGACTTCCTTGGGCACACCAGTGCGAATGGCCCACTCCAACAGCTCCTCTTTGGTTGCAGGCCAGGGAGCGTCCTCCAGTTTAGAAGCTAATTCTAATGTCCAGTACATCGCTTAGGGGTTTTGATGAAAATTTTTGCAAAAGTATATTTTTTTAGTGGCTTGTCAAGGCCTGCCACATCTTTGTGAGAGGCTTCCTAATCTTTTGTTTTCCAGATTATTTCTTCAGCTTTGTAATGTTGGGTATAAAAACGGCCCAGCATAAAGAAGTAATCCGAAAGCCGGTTCAGATACCTCAGGTCAATCTCATCTACCTGATGGTTTGTCGATAGTCTGGTGCAAATGCGTTCGGCCCTGCGACAAACAGTGCGTGCCACATGGCAGTATGAAACCACTTTGTGACCTCCAGGAAGAATAAAATGGTTGAGTTCGGGCAATAGGCCATTTATTCTGTCCATCTCCGTTTCCAAAAATTGCACGTCGACTTCTTCCAACACGGGCATCATTCTGGTTTTAACGCCAGCAGGATCTTCGGCCAGATGTGCTTCGATGCGAAATAATTTTTCCTGAATATCTAGCAAACGCTTTCGGTTGTCGTCGTCAGCTTCCAGGTGATCGCGCAACAGCCCGATGAAAGCATTAAGCTCGTCAACAGTGCCATAGGCCTCTATGCGTTCGTGGTACTTAGGTACGCGGGTGCCGCCAATGAGTGAAGTCTGACCTTTATCGCCAGTTTTAGTGT
>DAIOUP010000164.1:0-5333 GCA_036759465.1 Bacteroidales bacterium | reverse complement strand
CTGCTCACCCATTTCAAATCGACCAAAAACATCAGCCAGGCAGATTTGGAGGAGATTGCCGCAGTAATCGGACAGACGAAAGCCCGGCTGGTGAAGGATTACTTCGACAGCAAAAAAGTCGAGGAATGATGGATTGCCGGAAAAGCAAGGCAGCGTCAGAGCCAAAACAGGTGGTCCAGAACAGCTTATAGGTTATTGTTCCTTCTGCGGTTTGGTTTTCTTCAGGCTGTAATACAAATAAATGCTGGCCGATCGGTTGAACATGTTCAGCTTATAATAGTCGTAAACGCCTTCAAAATTGTTGGTATTCACAAAGCCTTGATATAAAGCCATCTCAATGCCCCAACGTTGGCTGAGCTTTCCTCCTATGGCTGCCGTAGCACCCACATCCCAAAGCCGGGCAAAATAGCCGGGCGGATTGCTGGTGATCGGTCCGAGCGGGCGGGCATAACCCACCACCGGTCCTGCTTTCATATACCAATTGTCGTGTTGTTGCCAGCGCAACTCGGCCGGAAACTGAAAATATAGCATCCAGTCGCCGCCTCCCGAAAAGGTTTGCTCAGTCCACTGCCCTGTGTTACAGTTGATTACAAAATCGTGAAAATAATATTTCGAGTTCATGACTTTCATCTGGAATCCTGACTCCAACTTGAGCCTTTTCGCAGGGGTGTCGAAAAGCAGATAATATCCTGCACGAAAACTCGGGCCGGGATTTACGAACACATGCTCGCCCCCGCTCGAGGTAAAGTGTTCGAAATAATCTGTTACATGAAAAATGCCAATGCCTCCGCCAAAACTGAGGCCATGGTCTTGCTGGGCCATTGGGGAATTGACGAAAACAAACATCAACAGGGACAGGAAAATCACTCTCATATCATGATTTTTAGTTTGTTTTGAAAGTTAGGTGTGCAAATCATATTTCGAATTTAAGTAAAATGACTGCCTGAATCATCTGCCGTGATTATTATTTTTGTTCAAATGGCACATGCCCGCTGGTGAGGTATTCCCTGCCAACTGGGCTGTTTAAACATTTTGAATCATGAAAAGAGTACTGTTAATCCTCGTTATTACTTTTTTAGTTCAGACCCTATCTGCTCAGCTTCAGTTGTTTGAGTCGTTAAACCTCTCAAACGAATATGGCCCTTCGCGCGAGCAGCAGCTGGCCCAGGATAACAACAGCCTTTACCTCGTTTGGAACAACTGGGGCGACATCCGTTTACGCAAAAGCGACAATGGAGGGTTTAACTGGGCCGGCAAGCTCACCTTGTACACCGGCACCGACTATGGGGCAAACTATCCCGTGGTGGCTGCCTCGCAGGGTAAAGTGTATGTGGCTTATTACCGCAATACCCCCGGAAACAGTCAGATTTTTATGGTGCGAAGCACAAATAATGGGCAGAGTTTTGGAAACGAAATACAGGTAACCAATGCCATACGCGGCGCCATTGTGCCTCAGATAGCAGCCAGCGGCGATACGGTGGTGATTGCCTATGAGGATCGCGACATCAACTACAAATACCAGATTTTTCTGGTCCGTTCGGTGAATGGCGGCCTGAGCTGGTCGGCACCAGTACAGGTAACCAATACCTCTTCGGCCGCACGCTGGGCGGCGATGGCGCTGCGCGGTCAGGAAATTTACCTTTTCTGGAACGAGCAGACGGGGAGCAGTTACGATCACCTGGACCTAATGTTTGCAAAAAGCACCAACTTCGGGCAAACCTTCAGCCCGGCCGTTAACATCTCGAACAATCAGGCCTACAATGCGCGTCTCAAGGCCAGGGTTATAGACAATTCGATCTATGTGGCGGTGCAGGCCAAGGCCGATCCCCTGCAATCGGATATTTTCCTTTACCGCTCGCACAACCTCGGCCAGACCTGGGAAAGTCCGCTTAATCTTAGTCAGAACAGCGGCAATTCGTCGCGTCCCGAACTGTGGGTAGAACGCAACAGCCCCGGCAATCATCGTATTTATGTGGTTTGGTCCGACAAAACCTATTCGGCCAACGAGCGGGCATACCTTCTTTTTTCCAATGATCATGGCAGCAGCTGGTCGCAACCGTACCAATTCTCGCAGGATACCGAGGATGCAGCCTGGCCGGTAATTGGTGTGCGCAACGAAGGTCAGAAAGACAGGCTTTACCTGGCATGGAACAGGCCCAACGATGGTACTTTTGTTTACGAGGTTTGGGGTCGAAGGGCCGAAAACACGCTTTCGCAAATCGTCACATTCAGCGGTACAGTAAAAGATCCTCAGGGAACACCCATAGCGGGAGCAACGGTTTCGCTGAGCGGCTATCTCACCTTTAGCTTGCCCGACGGAAGCTTTTCGGCCGAGGTGCCGGCCGGGACCTACAACCTCCAGGTGATGGCTGCAGGCTATCAGACCTATGGCAATTCGGCTTTTGTTCTCAATCAGAACACGGTATTGCACATCAACCTGCAGCCCCTGGTGCCGGGAAATTATCCACCTCACCTGCTCAGTGCTTCGTTGCAAAATGTCAACCAGCTGAGCTTGCAATGGTATTCTCCGATAGGCTTCAACTCGCAGGAACTGAAATATGACGACGGCGAGCCCAACGGTTATTACTGGCCTGGTCAGGCCAACGGCAACGAGTGGATGGCCGTGGCTTTTCAGGTGAATCAGAACCGTGCGCTGCGGCAGCTGAAGGCTTACCTGAATACCACACAAGGCAACGAGCCGATGCTCCTTTGGGTGCTTGGCGACAACAATGGTCTGCCTGACCTGAATACTGTTCTGGGGGGTCCTTACCTGATGAACATTCAAACAGTTGGCTGGCAGCAGCTGGCAGTCAATATTCCCATTCCTGCCAACGCACGTTTTTATATCGCATGCCAGTGGAACAGCGGCAACAGCTATCGTTTGGCCGGCGACCTAAACCAGCCTGATGGTTTTTCGTATGTGAAATCGGGCCCTGCCGCAGCCTGGACTGCCATACCCAATGCGGACCTGATGGTCAGGGTCGGCGTGGCCGACGAATCGGGACGAGAGATAATGCTCGAGCCTCTGGGTTATAAGGTTTACCACAATGGGCAGGCTGTGGGCGGACTTGTAACCCATACCAACTACCAGTTTGAAGAATTGACTGTGGGTCAGGCACATAACTTTGGCGTGAGCGCCCTTTACCCTGCAGGCGAGTCACCGCAGGCCACTTTGCAAATCGAAGTACCACAGCCATTGCTCTTTCCGCCACTCAACCTCACGGCACAAATGGAACTTCCTTCCACCATCAGGCTCAACTGGCAGCCACCGGCCAGCAGCGGCGCCTGGATGCAGTGGGGCAACGATCAGAACTTCAGCGCCGTGGGAGGTGCCAATGTGCAGATTTTCGATGCCGCCATACGTTTCACCCCTTCCGACCTACTGGCTCATCATGGAAAATACCTCACACGCATTGCCGCCTTTATTGCCAGCGATAATTGTCAGATTTTTCTGCGTGTCTGGCAGGGTGGCAATCAATACTATGCCGGCAATCTGGTTCGCGAACAAGTAGTTACGTCATGGGTGACCAACAGCTGGAACGAGTTCGAGCTCATCAACCCGGTTCAGATAGATGCCTCGCAGGAGTTATGGCTGGGTTACAGGGTGATTAATACGGCTGGCGCTTATCCGGCAGGTGTGGACAATGGCCCGGCAGTGCCATTTAAAGGCGATATGCTGCTGTATGGTTCAAATTGGGTGAGCATGTCGGATTACTTTAGCTGGAACATCAACTGGAACCTCAGGGGAATGGTTGTAAGTGCGCAAAGTCCGGGCATGCAGCCCGAGCCGCTTGAGTCATCCTCTGCCTTGTCGAATACCGGACATCCTCAATTGAATCCATTTCCACAGCCACCTTCAAGAATTCCACCTTTCACACACTACAAAGTTTATCGTAATGGTGATTTGATTGGCTCAACTGAAACCGGTGTTGCAACTTATGGTGACGATGCCAGCCTTGGCGGAGGATTGTATCACGTTACCTCGGCATGGGGCAGCTTCGAGTCGCAACCTTCCAATTCCGTGCATTTTGTTATGAGTGGTTTACAGTCAACCGATAATGACGATGTTATAAGGATATATCCCGTTCCCGGAAGGGCAGATCAGGTTGGTTGGGAAATTAAAAGCACCTTGAAGGGTAAAATTGCATTAGGTGTTTGGGATGCCAACGGACGAATGTTAGCTGAAATAAAGTCAGACGTTCCTGGAAAGGGTTCATTTGCTCAGCTGGGCGTCAGGTCAGCCGGCATTTACTTCGTTGAGGTAGTTTACGATGCTGGTGAAATCTGGAAAAAGGTGATCATTACGCCCTGAGCATTCTTCTTTTAAATCAATGAAGGACTTTGCAAAGGACATTTGCAAAGTGATATCAAGTTGACTTCTTATCAGGCGCAAGGAATTTGTCGTAGAGATAAAGCCCGACGATGGTTAGTACGCCGATCATGCTGAAAACCAGCCACAATTGAGCTGGTTGGCTACGTTGTTCCACGAAATAGACATAAAGGTAAGCACCTAAAATGCCGCCCACTCCGCTTCCTATTACACCGTAAAGGAACGAATAGCCGAGGTAGAGGGCTTTTTTGTCGGGTGGAGCAATCAAGCCTACATAGGAGATGAATTTTGGGTGGGCGGTCATTTCGCCTATGGAAAAGAGCACCAGTCCGGCCACAAACACCCATGCGTGCATGCTTACGGCCAGCATGGCCATGCCCGCAGTGCCCAGCGCAATGCCAAAAATCATGGTGGGGAGTGCACGGGTATTCTTTACAAGCGACGAAACCACAAGCTGAAGCGCGATGATCGTACCGGCATTGACCACCGTAACGTGCTCGGCATCGAACTGCCAGTGGGTTTGGCCGCCAAAAAGGCCCAGCAGTCCGTTCACGGCATCGTTAACCGGCGACATATCCACTTTTTCGGTCAGGTACCACAGCACGGTGTCGAACATCTGGAAGTACAAGATCCAGAACATGGAGTAAATGACAATCATCATCACAAAACGGTAGTCCCTGAGCACCAGTACGATGCCTTCGAGAACCTCGCCGAGCGAGCGGGTGTTTTCGGGGCGTGGGGGTTCTTTATAGGCGAAAAGGTTGAGCAGCAACAACCAGCCTGTACCTACTGCCGCCATGATGAAAATCCACGACCAGCCGATGCCTTTGAGGTAAGGCACAAGGATGAGCGGGAAGATGAAAGCGCCAAGGTTGATCGACCAGTAAAAGATGCCAAATCCCAGGCTGCTGTTGCTTTTGTCGGTTTCACGGGCAATGGTCCCCGAAATGATGGGTTTGAAAATACCCGCCCCTACGGCCATCAGCAGCAGGCTGGCAAATAC